>NZ_QTKI01000397.1:0-4418 GCF_010820945.1 Rhodopseudomonas sp. BR0C11 | reverse complement strand
GCCTGAACCTCCCTCCCCGCAAGGGGGAGGGAGGTTCAGGCCGGCGCTGCGAGGATTGGACACCCATCATGGCCGCCTACGGTCTCTATACCCACATCGCCGCCAACAAGACCCGGTCGATCGTGCTGCTGATCGGGCTGTTCGTGCTGGTGTATGTGCTGGTCTATGCCGGCGCGCTGATCGCCGAGGTGGTGATCGATGGCGAGCGCACGGTGCCGGACTATCTGCGCGCCGCCACCGCTGACCTGATCAAGGCGGCGCCGTTCGCCACTATCGGAGCGGCGCTGTGGATCGTGCTCGCCTATTTCTTCCACCAGAAGCTGATCGACGCCGTGACCGGCGGCCATACGGTGACGCGGGCCGAGCAGCCGCGGCTGTATAATCTGCTCGAGAACCTGTGCATCTCGCGCGGCATTCCGATGCCGAAGCTGAAGATCATGGACAGCGATGCGCTGAACGCCTTCGCCAGCGGCCTCAATCCCAAGCAATACGCCGTCACGGTGACGTCGGGGCTGGTCGAGCGGCTCGACGATGCCGAACTCGAAGCGGTGCTGGCGCACGAGCTGACCCACATCAGGAACGGCGACGTGCAGATGATGGTGATCGCCGTGATCATCGCCGGCGTCGTCGGGTTCTTCGGCGAGTTGATGTTCCGGCTGTTCTTCCAGGGCGGGGTACGGATCGGCGGCGGCTGGTCGAGCGGCGGCTCGTCGTCGTCCTCTTCCTCCTCGTCGTCGGGCGATCGCAAGAGCGGCGGCGGCGCGATCATCGTGGTGATCCTGGCGATCGTACTAATCCTGCTGGCCTGGCTGCTGTCGCAGGCGGTGAAGCTGGCGCTGTCGCGGTCGCGCGAATTCCTCGCCGACGCAGGCTCGGTCGAACTGACCAAGAACCCGGATGCGATGATCTCTGCGCTGCGCAAGATCGAAAACCGCGGCGAACTGCCGGGCGCGACCTCGGCCGTGATGGAGATGTGCGTCGACAATCCGCGCTCCGGCTTCTCCGATCTGTTCGCCACCCACCCTTCGGTCGAGGCGCGGGTCGATGCGCTGGTCAAGTTTGCCGGCGGACACTACCAGCCGCCATTGCCCGCCCTGCCGGCTGCGGAGCATGACGATGACACCGCTGCGGATCAGTCAGATCCCGCTACGGATGCAGCTCAGCCGCCGCAAGGACCGTGGGGCGATGCGCCGGCGCCGAAGCCATCGCTGCTGCGCGGACCTTGGGGCCGGCGCGGCTGACCGCCCAAATCAGCGGCACCGCCTCGCATCTGAACGATTTTGTTGAGGACCCGCAGGCGTCATTGCCCGACCGATTGAATTATCCCTTGTTTCTGCCATGTTCGCGCCCAAAGCAGAGGTCTGCACCTTGGCCGGCACGGCCGCGGTGGGGGATCGAACCGGCCGGTAAAGGAATCTCATGGCGAAGCCAGCAGTGATCGTCGTCGGCGCAGACAAGGGCGGCGTGGGCAAAACCACGGTGTCGCGCACCCTGCTCGACTATTTTAGCGCCAACAACGTCCCGACCCGCGCCTTCGACACCGAGTCGCCGCGCGGCACGCTGAAGCGCTTCCACCCCGACATCACCGAGATCGTCGACATGACGTCGACGGCCGACCAGATGAAGATCTTCGACACGCTGAACTCGGCGGTGCCCTCGGTGACCGTGATCGACGTCCGCGCCGGCCTGCTGTCGCCCGCGCTGGCCTCGTTGCGCGACATCGGCTTCCTCGACGCGGCGCGCTCCGGCCAGATCACCTTCGCGGTGTTCCATATTCTCGGGCCCTCGATCGCCTCGCTCGACGAAATCGCCGAGACCGCCAACTTCATGATCGGCGCGAAGTACTTCCTGACGAAGAACTTCATCAACAACACCAGCTTCTTCGAGTGGGACCAGGCGACCTACAATTCGTACTTCCACCGCATCAAGGACGCCACTGAGCTGACGATTCCGAAGCTCAACGAAATGGCGTACGAGCAGGTCGAAGTGTCGTCGGTGCCGTTCCTGAAGTTCGTCGCCAACAAGGGCGTCAGCGGCGAGCCGGCCAACTACTCCTTCGTGCTGCGCGGCTATGTCCGGCACTGGCTCGCCAATGTCTGGAGCGAATTCGACCGGATCAAGCTGACCGACATCGTCGGCAAGGACAAGAACGGCCGCGGCACCCCGGTGACCGACGAGCCGGGCGAGAAATAGTTCGCATCGCTGAGGAATCCGGCTATATCGGACGGCCTTCCCCGACCGATACAGCCTGATGTCGCGCACTCCGGTTTACATCGTCTGTTCGCCGCGCCCGTTCGTCGGCAAGACCCTGATCGCCCGCGTGCTCACCGAATATCTGCTGCTGCAGCGCGGCTCGGTGCTGGCGTTCGACATCAACGTCAAAGAACCGTCGCTGCTCGACTATCTGCCGCGCGTCACCGAGACCGCGCAGGTCGACGATACCTTCGGCAAGATGGCGCTGATGGATCGGCTGATCCTGAACGACGGCCTCGCCAAGGTGATCGACCTCGGCTTCCACGCCTTCGACGAGTTCTTCGACACCTTCGCCGAGATCGGCTTCATCAAGGAAGCGGTGCGGCGGCAGGTGGCGCCGGTGGTGCTGTTCCTCGCCGACACCGACCGCAATTCGGCGCGCGCCTATGACCACCTGCAGGATATCGTGCCGCCGCGGCAGCTGATCACCATCGACAACGAGCACATCCTGCTCGGCGAGCTGCCGGCGGTGTACCGCCACGGCCGCGTGATGCGAATCCGCGGGCTGCCGCCGTTCCTGAAGACCTATATCGACCGCGTGAACTTCTCGTTCACCGGCTACCTGCGCGCCGAGCCGGATGCCTCCACCGAACTCAACCAGTGGATCCGCACCAACTACACGACCTTCCGCGCACTGGAGCTGGAGCTGACGCAGGGGCGGTAGCGCGGCACTCGCCGCCCGCAAAGCCTGCTCCCTCGCCCCGCTGTTGCGGGGAGAGGGCTGGGGTGAGGGGCTGCGGCCGCCAGAAGAGTCAGGCTGGACCTAGCCTTAGTGCCCTTCGAACGCCACCAGGGTGCGGACCGGGACGCCCATGGCGCGGATCTTGGCGGCGCCGCCGAGCTCCGGCAGATCGATCACAAAGCAGGCGGCCACGACTTCGGCACCGATCTGGCGGAGCAGCTTGATGGCGCCTTCGGCAGTGCCGCCGGTCGCGATCAGGTCGTCGACCAGGATCACCTTCTCGCCGGGCTTCAGCGCGTCGACGTGGATCTCGATGATGTCGGTGCCGTATTCCAGCGCGTATTCCATCGACACGCAGGTATGCGGCAGCTTGCCCTTCTTGCGGATCGGCACGAAGCCTGATGAGACCTGATGGGCGATCGCGCCGCCGATGATGAAGCCGCGTGCCTCGATGCCCGCCACCTTGTCGATCTTCGAACCCGCCCACGGCTGCACCAGCTCGTCGATCGCCCGGCGGAACGCCCGCGGTTCGCCGAGCAGCGTGGTGATGTCGCGGAAGATGATGCCAGGCTTGGGATAATCCGGAATCGCCCGGACGCTGGCTTTCAAATCGTTTGCAAACTCGGGGGTCATCGGCGCGGGTCTTTCGTTACGGATGGGCGCAATTCGTCATCGGAAGGCGGGAGGCGCAATCGGGCAATTCGGCTGAGTTACCGCCGGGGGTGGTAGCAGAGCTCCTCCGGCGGGCCTTCGATCTGGATCAATCGGTGCCGCAGGCCATTTGGCCTAGGCCGGCTGGCCGAGCCGGAAGGCGTTTTCGACGATCCGCAGCCCGACCTCGCCGCCGAGCGACATCAGCGACTCGGGGTGGAATTGCACGCCGCCGACCGGCAGGGTCTTGTGCTCGATCGCCATGGCGATGCCGTCGTCGGTGGAGGCGGTGACAGTCAGATCCTTCGGCATGTCGCGCATGTCGACATACAGCGAGTGGTAGCGGCCGATCGTGACTTCGTTGGGCAAGCCGCGCATCAGCGTGCCGCCGCGCACCTGGATCCGCGACGGCCGGCCATGCGCCGGCTGCGCGAGCTGGCCGAGCGTGCCGCCGAAATACTCGCCCATCGCCTGGACGCCGAGGCAGACGCCGAAGATCGGCAGCTTCTTTTCGAGCGCGGCGTCGATCGTGTCCTTGATCTTGAAGTCCTCCGGCCGGCCAGGGCCGGGCGACAGCACCAACAGATCGTAGGCGTTTTCGGCCAGCATCTTCAGGCCGTGGACATAGCGCACCACGGTGACCTGGGCGCCGACCTGGCGGAAGTAATCCGCCAGCATGTGCACGAAGCTATCGTCGTGGTCGACCAACAGCACCTTCTTGCCCGAGCCGGTGGCGTCCGGCGCCACCGCCGACAAAGGCTTGGCCGGATCGCCGCGCAGCGCCTGGAACAGCGCCGCGGCCTTGACCTGGCATTCTTTGTCTTCGGCCACC
>NZ_QTKI01000396.1:0-4457 GCF_010820945.1 Rhodopseudomonas sp. BR0C11 | reverse complement strand
CTCATAACCGCGCATTAAGCATCCGCGCCCCGGCTTCCACGAAGCGGTCCGGGGCGCGGCTTAGTTGCGAGGAAGTAGCGCCGGTTTAGAGTCGACAACAACTCGAATTTAACAAGTCTCGGTTGCAATCGGGCTGATCCCTTATCCAGCCAGCCGGGAGCCACTTGTATGACTCAGCCGCGACGGTTTGCACGCGTCCGCCCCAGCGGGCTCGTCTCTGGGAATGCCAATCTGATCGTCGGCCCGAAGCTGCCGGTGATCCCTTGCCGCGTCGTCGACTACTCGGCCGGCGGCGCCTGCGTCGAGCTGAATGCCGACGCCAATCTGCCGCAGCGCTTCGAGATGCTGCACGGCCCTACCAAGCAGAAATGCCGGATGGGTTGGAAGCGCGGCCGCCGCGTCGGATTGTGCTTCTGAGCTTGAGCCGCCAATCGAAGTCGTCAGCTCAACCGGTTGTCAACGCTGCAGATCCGGCGGCAGCGGCGGGTTCTCGCGCATCAAGGTGATGGTGACGCGGCGGTTGGCGGCGAGTGTCGGCGCATCCGGAAACAGCGGTTCGCCGTCGCCCTTGCCGACCAGCGACAGCACCTGGCTGGTGGGCAGGCCCTCCTGTTTCAGGACCTCGCGTACCGCATTGGCGCGGTTCACCGACAGGCTGAGCGGATCGTCATCGCCAGCCTGCACCACGGTCGCCGCGGTGTGGCCGACGATGATCACGCGCAGCGAGGTGGCGCGCAGCGGCGCAGCAAGCCGGGCGACCAGCTTGCGGGTGCGTTCGTAAGGCACCGCCGAGCCGTCCGGAAACATCGGCCGGCCATCCTGATCGGTGAGTTCGAGATTGAGCCCGACCGGCGTCTCTTCGAACACGACGTTCTTGGACATCTCGGCCAGTTCCGGCACGTCCTGCAGCGCTTGGCGCAGCGAGGCCGAAGCCAGCGCGAATTCGCGCTCGGCCTTGGCATGAGAAGCGGCGCTGCCGGAGCCTCCGGCCTCTTCCAGATGCGGCGTGTTGCTGGCCTGATCGGGCGCGACGTTGCGCTTGCTCTTGACGTGCCCCTGAACCGGCACGCCGTCGGTCTCGATCACGCCGGCGAACCGCGAGTTCTGCTGCACGCCGAACGCGTCGCGCATCGAGCCGGCCACGATCTGCATCTTGCGCAAGTCCTGGGTCGAGAAAGACACCAGCATGACAAAGAAGCTGACCAGAAGGCCCATCAGGTCGGCAAAGGTGACGAACCAGCCGTGGGTGGCGTGAGCTTCCTCGGCCTTCTTCTTGTTGTTGCCCGAGGACAGGCGTCCACCACCACCCTTCATCGGCTTGGATCCGATGCGGTCGACGACGGCAGCAAGATGGGAAGTCCGAAGCGCATGAGCGGATCGCCGCTGGTCAAAACCCGGCGCCGCGACCCCGCATACGGTGCAAGGTGATTGCAGCAAGATGCGCTTCGCAGCGGCATTTCTTGTAGCGGCTGCGGATTACCAAACGGTTTCGTCAGTCTATAACATTCTTTAACCAAAATGCGTCTGTGTCGCCGCCGCATGACTCGCAGCTTCTCATCGACAAGGTTCTCAGCATGACCACCGCCCTCGCCCCCGGCGCCGCCGATGCGCTGCTGTTCGATCTCGGCCGCGTGGTGATCGACTACGATCTGCGCCGCACCTTGAAGGCGTGGGCCGTCGAGCTCGGCAGCGATCCGCATGCGCTGATGGCCAAGCTGGCGCAGGACGACACCTTCCATCGCTATGAGACAGGCCACGTCACCGATGCGCAGTTCTTCGCCGCCGTGCGCAGCGCGCTCGGGTTGACGTTGACCGACGAACAGTTGCGCGAAGGCTGGAACGCGATCTTCATCGGCGAAATGCCCGGCATCGCGCCGCTGCTCGACCGCGCCGCCAAACGGCTTCCGCTGTACGCGCTGTCCAACACCAACGATGCGCATATCGCGCATTTCTCCGAGCACTATGCCGAGCTGCTGGTGCACTTCCGCGAACTGTTTCTGTCGTCGCAGATCGGCATGCGCAAGCCGCACGGCGAGACCTACGATTACGTCGTCAAGGCGATCGGGGTTGCGCCGCAGCGCATTGTGTTCTTCGACGATCTGGCGGAAAACATCGAAGCCGCGCGCGAGCGCGGGCTGCACGCCGTCCAGGTGCATTCCAGCGACGACGTCGCCCGCACCCTCGATCAGCTCGGGCTGTAAGCGCGCGAAACCGACGACCGACGAGACGTGATGATGACCGACGCTTCTGCCGATCTTGCCTGGGATCATCCCGCCCCGTTCACGCTGCCGATGACGCCCGCGCCGGCCGATATCGACGGCCTCAACCACACCAACAACTCCGTCTATGTGCGCTGGTGCGACAGCGTCGGCTGGGCGCATTCCGAAGCGCTCGGACTGTCGCTTGCCGACTGGCAGCGGATCGACCGGGCGATGGCGATCCGGCGCGGCGAATACGACTACCTGCTGCCGAGCCATTTGGGCGACGAATTGCTGCTTGGAACCTGGATCTATGGCAGCGACGGCAAGCTGGTGATGGAACGCCGCTTCCAGCTGATCCGCCTCCGCGACGGCGCCACCATCATGCGCGGACGCTGGCAGCTGGTGTGCATCGAACTGAGCAGCGGCCGCCCGCGCCGCCTGCCGCCGGAATTCGCCAGCGTCTATCTGCCGGTGATGATCAAGGCCGACGACGGCGGCCAAGCGCCGGCAACGACTTAAAGCGCCCTCTTCCGCTCGGTTCTCAGTGCGTCTTGAGCCGGGGCGAAGGAAACCGCGACGCGCGCGGTATCAGCCTCGAGGCTGATGAACCCGACACGCACCGACGTCGTTGTCGTCGGTTCAGTCACACCGGAGCGCGCCCCTCATGTCCGCAGCGGCCAGCATGTTCGTGCGTCAGTTCTTCCACGGGACACGGGCCGATCTCGGTCCCGGCGAGCTGATCGTGGTCGGCTACCAGTCCAACTTCACCACCGTCGCGCCGCTGTCCTGGGTGTATTTCTCCGGCACGCTGGACGCTGCGATCTGGGGCGCCGAGCTCGCCGCCGGCGATGCGCCGCAGCGGATCTATGTGGTCCAACCGACCGGCCCGTTCGAGGACGATCCCAATCTCACCGACAAGAAATTTCCCGGCAATCCGACGCTGTCCTATCGCTCAAAGCATCCGCTGCGCATCGTCGCCGAAGTGACCAAGTGGCAGGGCCACTCGCCGGAGCGCGTGCAGCAGATGAAGGACGGTCTCGCCCGTCTCAGCGCCGAAGGCGCCGAGATCATCGATTAGCGCGTCAGAAGCACGGCGGCGTGCGCTCGCGCGCAACGCCGCGACCGCTCGTTACTGCGCCGGCAGTGCCCGGCAATCCATCGAGTACACCAGCTCGCCCTTGGCGGTGCGGCCGATCGGCTGGCACGGCGTCGACGCACGGCTCGGCTGTGCGCTCGGCGCTGCCGCAGGCCGCGCGGCTTCGCTCGGAGCTGCGGCCGGCGCGGCCGCCGGAGCCGCTGCAGGCTCAGGTGCGGATGCGGACGGCGGGCCGTAATCGCCGGCGTTGAACGACGGCGCCCAGCCTTTGCTCCAGTCGTGGCGCATCCAATACACCGAGCCGAACGCGATGATGCCGACCACGACCATGATCCGCAGGAACCATTTCGGGAAATCTTCCATCTGCGCGCTCCACGTCCGCTCGATGCCTGGAACCGGTCGTACAGGCGAAGACGACGGTTCGACAATAATGATTTAGGCCGACGCGGCGGCACGCCGCGCTCGCCGCCGACGCCGAGCGCATCTTGCGCGGGCGCTGCGCGCCACCTAAAGCCGGATCGTGACGGTTCGATTTCAACTTGCCTGCGAGGGAGACGCCCGATGGCGCTGATGCCGGTCGACGACGCGCTGGCCGCGGTGCTGGCTGGTGCGCATGGGCTCGACACCGAGCTGGTCGCGATCGAGGACGCTCACCGCCGCGTGCTGGCGCGCGATCTCGCGGCGCTTCGGACCCAGCCGCCGCAGGCGATGTCGGCAATGGACGGCTACGCGGTGCGCGCTGCGGACGTGGCGGCGACACCGGCAACGCTCCGGGTGATCGGCGAGATCGCGGCCGGCCGCCCCGCGACGATCGGCATCGGCCCTGGCGAGGCGCTGCGCATCTTCACCGGCGGCGTGGTGCCGGACGGTTCGGACGCCGTGGTGATCCAGGAAGACACCGTGCGCGACGGCGACCGCGTCACCGTCAACGAGACCGTCAAATCCGGCCGTCACATCCGCCCGGCCGGAATCGATTTCAAGGAGGGCCAGGTGCTACTGCGCCAGGGCCACCGGCTGAACGACCGCGACCTCGCGCTCGCGGCCGGCATGAACCACGCGGCGCTGCCGGTGCATCGCCGCCCGCGGCTGGCGATGCTCGCCACCGGCGATGCGCTGGTGATGCCGGGCACCACGCCCGCCCCCGGCCAGATCGTCTATTC
>NZ_QTKI01000395.1:0-4476 GCF_010820945.1 Rhodopseudomonas sp. BR0C11 | reverse complement strand
CTCTCGGCGGTCAGCAGCGCGTAGATCGTGGTCTCGGGCGACACCGGCACGGCGACTTCGGCGCTGAGCGTATCGGCCTTGATGTCCGTGATGACGCCGCGAAGGGCGTTGCGGGCACTGGTCTTCATGAAGAATCCGGAGACGAGATTGATCGGGGTGATGCCGCTGCCGGCGAGTTCGGGCTCGAGGTTGCGGAACACCCGCGCCATCTCGGCCTCGAGCCGGCCGAAAGCTTCGATCACCTTGACGCCGGTCGGGGTCAGTTGCGCGCCGCCGCCGGCCTTGCCACCGGTGCGGGTCTCCAACAGAGGCCGACCAAACAGGTTAGTCATCGCGTCGAGCGCGTCCCAGGCGGCCTTGTAGCTGAGGCCCGCCGCCTTGGCGCCGGCGGTAATGCTGCCCTCGCGCGCCACCGCCTGGAGCAACCGGATGCGGTCGCGGCCGACCCCGGAAATCTCCTTCGTTTTCAGTGTGACGGTTGCCTCTATGGACATCCAGGCAGCCTCGTCATTTGGTCGGACTGGTCGTCATGTGCAGGAACTATATAACGGTAAACCCGATCCGGCCAACCTCAACGAAGGAGACGAGAGCCATGAAAATCAGCGCCCGCAATCAGCTCAAGGGCACCATTGTCGACGTCATCAAAGGTGCGACTACTTCGCATGTACGTATCGACATCGGCGGCGGAGCGATCGTAACTGCTTCGATTACCAACGAATCCGCCGAAGAACTGAAGCTCGCCAAGGGCCAGCCCGCGATGGCCGTGATCAAGGCTTCGGACGTACTGGTCGCCGTCGACTAAGCCCGTCGCGATCGCTTCAAGCGACAACAGGTCGCGCCCACCCATTACTTCAGTGCCTCGCAGATGCTGACGTGAGGGTGGGCGGGACGGCGGAAGCTGCGGCCATGCAGCTTGCCCCACCATTGATCGAGCGCGCGCCGCTCGCATTTCAGCCGGACGCTCATGCCGTCGGCAAATTTGATCCAGGCGTCGAAGCGATGGCTCGGCACCGCAATCACCAGCGGGACGTCGGCGCTGAGCGCCTCGACGATCAGGTGCAGCAGGCCTTTGCCTTCGGTCTCCTGCTGGCCGAACCGATTGATGATCAGAAGGTCCGCCCCCTGCGCCAGGGCGCACGCGACCCGCGCGCCGGCATCGAGCAGGCGGCTCGGATCGAGCCGGCAGCCTTCGGCCATCGGGCCGAGATCCTGATACAGCGAAATCTGCTCGCCGGAATGCACCAGCCTGGCGGACAGACCGCGGGTCTCGTCACCGCGCGGCCCGACCTGCACCAGGCCGACGGCGCGGTATCCCTGTGAATTGAGGTCGGCGGCGAATTCGCCTAGCAGCCGATCCGGGTCCTCGCCGCGTTCATAGACCAGAGCAGCCAGATCGCATTGGGAGTCGAAGGTCATCGGCCCATCGCCGCGGCTTGGCGGCGCTCCGCTGTCGAGAGAGCACGAGCGGCGGGCAGATACCCCTGCGCTCCGCCATCGTCATATATGACAGTATATAACGATCCCGCGCCAGCAGAAATTCTGCTTTTGGACCAATGGAAAAGATGCGACCGAGGAGCGGATGCAAAGGCAACTAGCACCGCCTGTTGTTTGGGCGATGCGTAATTTTATTGCTCTCTGATCCATATTTTTTGCGCTTTGATGCGCGTCAAATCAGGGGTTTCCCCTGCGTGCTACTGCACCGCACACAACGCAACATCTCTGCCAGCGAGGCCCTGATACCTCGCGAGCAGTCAATCTAAAGGCCACGAGGAGGTTCTGCCCGGCCGCTGCCTCAGCAGCCGCCCGGCATCGATACACCTTTCCCAAAAAATGGCCGACGCAACACGGCGGGTTCGCTCCGCCGATCCAACGCAGACACGCAAAAACGGACGGACCCCATGAACGCAAAATATCCTGGCATTCCCTCAGTGATCCACGGCAACGGCGCGGTCGCGCAGGTGATGGGGCATGTCTGCGGCGGCGTCATCGGCTACCCGATCACGCCTTCGACCGAGATCTCGGAAATCTATGAGGCGTTCCGCTCGTCCGGCGGCTGCAACGTCTGGGGCAAGCATCCGTTCTTCTTCGAACCGGAAGGCGAACACTCGGCGCAGTCCGGCGCGCTCGGCGCGGCGCTGACTGGCGGCAAGTTCATCTCCAACGCCTCGTCGTCCCAGGGCATCCTGTACGGCCTGGAGTCGCACTACGTCACCGTCGGCAAGAAGGTCGGCGGTTTCGTGCTGCAGGTCGCCGCGCGCGTGGTGTCGAAGCACTCGCTGAACGTGATGGCCGGCCATGACGACGTCTATGCGCTGCTGTCGTCGGGCTACACGATTCTGTTCGGCTCCAATCCGCAGGAAGCCGCCGACCTCGCCGCGATCTCTTATAAGGTCGCCGCGATGTCGCTGATCCCGGTCGCCAACGCGATGGACGGCTTTGCGACCTCGCACATGCTGTCCGAAGCCCTGATGCCGGAGCCGGACCTGCTGCGCGAATTCCTCGGCGACCCGGCCGGCCGCATCAAGTGCCCGACCGTGGCGCAGGAGATGCTGTTCGGCGCCAAGGGCCGCGTGTTCCAGCTCAAGCAGTATCTGCTGCGGCACGAAGCCGACTTCATGCCGTCCGACCTCGCCTCGCTCAGGAAATTCCTCGACGACAACGCCGACACGATCGAGACCGATAACGCCGGCACCATCGTGGTCGAGACCCTCGCTTACGTGCCGGAAGAGCTGCGCGGCCAGTGGAAGCGGCAGTGGATCAACGCGCCCGAGAAGGGCACCCGGCAGCTGGTGCCGGCGCTGGTCGACATCGACAATCCGGGCCTGACCGGCGGCGTGCAGAACCAGCCCGACTTCCAGGCCGGCGCGGTCGACCACCGCACGCACTTCGCCAATTCGGTGCCGCGCTTCGTCAAGGAAGCGATGGCCGAATACGCCGCGCTGACCGGCCGCGAATACAAGCCGGTGATGACCTATATGTGCGACGACGCCGAGCACATCGTGGTCGGACTCGGTTCGGTCACCGACGACGCCGAAGCGGTCGCGGCTTATCTGCGCTCGCAGGGCAAGAAGGTCGGCGTGGTGTCGGTCAAGATGCTGCAGCCGTTCCCGGAAGCCGAACTGGTCGAAGCGCTGAAGGGCAAGACCGCCGTCACCGTGCTGGAGCGCTCGGAAGTCACCGCGCTGACCCAGCTCGTCACCCAGGCGCTGTGCAAGGCGCGCGAGAACGGCGATGCCGGCGTGCGTCACGCCGGCATCCCGGCGCTGACCAAGCTGCCGAAGATCACCACCGCGATCTTCGGCCTCGGCGGCCACGATCTGCAGCCGCGCGACCTGATCGCCTGCTACGCCAATATGGAAAAGCAGGACTCGGCGCCGTTCGTGTATCTCGGCACCAAGTTCTTCACCGAGAACCCGTCGCCGCGGATGGAAGCGCTGCAGAACCGGCTGAAGGCGGCGTATCCGGAAACCCAGTTCATGGCGCTGCCGACGGGGCAGAACCCGAACCTGCTGCCGCCCCCCGCGTTCCGCATCCGCTTCCACTCGATCGGCGGCTACGGCACCATCGCGTCCGGCAAGCTGCTCACCGACATCCTGGCCGGCGCGCTCGACATGCATTCGAAGTCGGCGCCGAAATACGGCCCGGAAAAGAGCGGCGCGCCGACCAACTACTACATCACGCTGTCGCCCGAGCCGGTGAAGATCACCAACGCCGAGCTGGAAGACGTCGAGATCGTGATCTCGCCGGACCACAAGGTGTTCGTGCACACCAATCCGCTGCGCGGCCTGGTGGCGGGCGGCACCTTCATCCTGCAGACCAATCTGTCGCCGCTCGAAGTGTGGCGCGATCTGCCGGCCAAGGCGCGCCAGACCATCCGCGACAAGAAGATCAAGTTCTACGTGATCGACGCTTTCGCGGTGGCCAAGCGCCACGCGCCGACCGCCGAACTCGAAACCCGCATGATGGGCATCGCCTTCATCGGCGCGGTGTGCGGCAACGTCGACCGCGTGGTCGCCGACGCCTCGCAGGACGCAATGCTCAACAAGATCCGCCAGCAGATCTCGAAGAAGTTCGGCGCCAAGGGCGGCGACATCGTCGAGGGCAACATGGCGGTGATCCGCGAGGGTCTCGAGGCCACCCACAAGGTTGATTACGACGCCGCCGAATTCGGCGAGGACGCCATCAAGGCCGCCCCGAAGGCCAAGCGCGACGCCTCGATCTCGGCCTCGATGTGCCGCGTCGCGGCGCCGGCTTCGGCCGCGGGCTTCCTCGATCCGGAGTACTATGACGACGTGCTCGCCGCGCCGTTCCGCGACGGTACCATCGCCGAAGCGCCGGTGCTGCCGGGCATCGGCATGTTCATGCCGGCCGGCTCCGCCGCCGCCAAGGACAAGGGCCTGTTCCGCCGCAACGTGCCGGAGTTCAAGGCCGCCCTCTGCACCGGCCGTAGGGACTGCGCGCTGGTCTCCCCCGACG
>NZ_QTKI01000394.1:0-4479 GCF_010820945.1 Rhodopseudomonas sp. BR0C11 | reverse complement strand
GAGCCGGATGCAGCGCCTCGCCGATCTGCTCGACGCCCCGGTCGACCGCCCGGTGATCCAGGAAACCACCGCGCTCGGCGCCGCGTACTTGGCCGGCCTCAGCGCAGGCGTCTTCCCCGAGCCGCAAAAATTCGCCGACAACTGGCGCCTCGACCACCGCTTCCGCCCCGCAATGAGCGCAGCGACGCGCGAGCGCAAATTGGCGGGTTGGGCAAGGGCCGTGAAGGGTCTGCTGGCGACGGATGAGGGGTGGTGAGTTGAGGGGCTACGTAAGCCTTAAATTCAAGGGCGCTGATCGAGGCGATGGGTTCGCCTGATTCAGCCTTTGCGATGCTCCGGTGACCGCGTCGCAGGCCTCTCGTTCGTCATTCCGGGGCGCGCCTAGCGCGAGCCCGGAATCCATAACCCCTATGCCTAGTGTAAATTGAGGCCCATCCTCTGCGCATCATCGTAACTGAGAGCGCACGGCGTATGGATTCCGGACTTGCGCGCAAGAGCGCGCAATCCGGAATGACGAGAGAGGAGCTGTGTTTAACATTCCATCGTGACCTGCGTTGTTCTCGGTATGACGTGGTGCGACGCCGTCGCGCTCCGCGCTAACTGCAAATTCCCGGATAAAGATCGACCCAGTCCGGGTTCTGGTCTTCGATCAGTCTGATCTTCCAATCACGTCGCCACTTCTTGAGCTGTTTCTCCCGCGTGATCGCGGCAATGGCGTCGTCGTAGATCTCGAACCACACCAGCCGATCGATGCCGTAACGCTCCGAGAATCCCGGCGCTGCCTTACTGCGATGGTCGTGTATGCGCCGCAGCAGGTCGTTGGTCACGCCAAGATGGAGCGTGCCATGCTTTCGATTGGCGAGCAGATAGACGTAGTAAGGCATCGAAGCCCACCTAGATGCTGTTCAGCAAGCCTCTCGTTCGTCATTCCGGATTGCGCGCAGTTGCGCGCAAGTCCGGAATCCATAAGCCGTGTCGTCTCGGCTTCGATGATGCGCGGAACGGGGTTCTCGGTCCATCATGAACGCGGTGGTTATGGATTCCGGGCTCGCGCTGCGCGCGCCCCGGAATGACGAACGCGAGGGGATACACCCTCGTCATGCGCGGGCTTGACCCGCGCATCCATGTTGCAATCAGGCGTGACGTTGCCATCGCCGCATCGATCGCGATCCGCGCCGTCCGGCGTCGAATCCGCTGGCGTCGCGTATTGACAATATTCCTATAAGGACTATAGTCCGTGCCGTCCTGTCCGTGAGGGGCGCTTCGCGAGGCGTCGTTGAGCGGGACAGATCGTCGGCTGGGAGACCAGCCGGTGAGGGTTTGGCGAAGCTGCATGGCGCAGCGGCGTCGAGCCTGACGCGGCGTCCTGCGCGAGGTGGTTCGCACCCACGTCGTCCGGGAGGCAAGAGGTCGCCGTCCGCCGCTACTATGAGCGGCTGCCCATCGCGTGGCTGGACGGGACGGAACGAGGCGGGAGAAATCCCCGTGCTCCCCGCGCCCGGAAGAACGGTCCCGATGCCAAAAGATCGCCGCTGGTGGGCGCGCCGTGAAGGCGATGCGCGATGGATCGCAAGCCATCGCGACCAACCACCAACTTTGCGCCAAGCGGCGCGCCCCCGCCCCTCGTCGTGACGACGACGGGCGCATAGCTCGGGCTCGGCAGAGCCGCGAGATCGCGACGCCGTGGCTGTTTGACAGTGTGATCCAGACGGACGCGGCGAGTCACGCCTGGTGCGTACAGCGCTGTTCCGAATGCGCAGCGCCGCCCGGCAGTGCCGCCGAGATACGGCTCCCGGCTATCGCTTCGCTGATCAGGGCTACGCGACTGGTTCGCGCAGTGACCTTTCGGCCGACATCCCGCGATCGACCGTGCGGTCGCGGCCCGATGCCTTCGCCACATAAAGCCGACTGTCCGCCAGCTTGTACAGTGCCGCCCAGTCGCCCGCTTCGCGGATCGTCGCCACCCCGAAGCTCGCGGTCACTGATCTGTCGTCCAGGCCTGGAATGCGGCTGCTCGCGATGGTCTGCCGAAGCCGCTCGGCGCATTCGGCGGCATCGGAGCGCGATGCGTCCGGCAGGAACACGGCGAACTCCTCGCCGCCCCAGCGGCCGACCAGATCGCCTTTGCGGGCGGTTCTGCGCAGGATCGTTCCAATCTCCTGCAGCACGACGTCGCCGACGTCATGACCGAACGTGTCGTTGATCGATTTGAAATGGTCGACGTCGCACAGGATCAGGGCCCCGCCTTCGGGCGCGCGACGCATCGGAGCCGCGATCTCGGTCTCGAAGCCGCGGCGGTTGAGCAGTCCGGTCAGATGGTCGAGATCGCGCTCGCGGCGCAGATCATCGATCAGGTCGGACACCGCCGCAGCCAAGGTGGCCATCGCCGACGCTGCGCCGAGGACGGCGAGCGACAATTGCAGCGTCTGCCAGAACACCGAGTCGGCGAAAGCGGGTTCACCTGTCGGAGGCGACACGCCGACCGTGAACACGGTGCGCGGAAAGAAGTGCAGCCCGAACAGAAACAGGGTCCAGAACAGGATGCGGTCCACCACGCGGCCGTGTCTGAGCTGCGAAAGCCGCAGCGCGGCGACGCACAGCAGAAGTCCGTAGCCGAAATTCTGCACGTAGATCCGCGCCAGCAGACTGCGATCGACGTAGAAGAAGTACCAGAGCGCCAGGGAAAACGCGGCGAAGATCGCGATATCGATCCACAAGCCGAACGCCCTGCCCGACCGGCTCAGCACGCCTTCGACGGCTGCGATGACGGCGCAGGTGTAGAGCGCGCCCGACACCATCGCGTTGAGGCCGGTGTCGCGCGGCCAATAGAGGATCTGGCTCGACGCACCGAGCGCGAACAGCGCACACGCAGCGGCCAGAAGGACGAGATACGGCCGCCGCCGGTCGTAGCTCCAGGCCGCAAGAAACGCGATGCCGAACACGCTGATGATGCCCGGCCCGATCAGGGACAACGTGACTCTGACAACCGAACCCTGCATCTCGAACGCCGCGACCTCGCACACTGAAGTCCGCGTGTTGTGCCTCTATCCGCTATCTAAATCCACCACGCACTCGATACAATTTTAGCCATGTGACATCGCGTTCGGCCGATCGGCGCAGCGTGCTTCACCGCGCGTCCCGGATAGTGCTGGAAACTGTTTCTGAGGAACCTTCGCCTTGACCGTCGCCGCAGATGCTGTTCGGCTTGGCGTTGCGGTCCGCCCCGCGCCTGTGCCATCCTGTCGCACATGACCACATCCAGCGACAGCTCCGCTTCGAAAACCGCGCTGGTGTTCGGCGCGACCGGGTTGATCGGTTCGCAGCTCCTGCGCGGACTGCTGGACAGCGCCGACTATGCCCGGGTGATCGCGGTGGTGCGGCGGCCGTTGACCTTCAGCGATCCGAAGCTGACCGTGCTGATCGGCGACCTCGACCGGCTGCCGGCGCTGGCCGCGCAGCTCAAAGCCGACGAGGTGTTCATCGCGCTCGGCACCACGCGCAAGCAGACCCCGGACGAAGCTGCGTACTACAAAATCGACCACGACTATCCGGTTGAAGCCGCGCGGATCGCGCGCGAGGCCGGCGCGCAGGCGGTGTTTCTGGTCACCGCGGTCGGTGCCGACGCGGCCTCGCGCTCGTTCTATCTCCGCACCAAGGGCGAGGCCGAGCGCGACATCATCGCGCTGGCCTTTCCGCGCACCGCGATCTTCCGGCCGTCGATGCTGATGGGCGAGCGCGCCGAGCACCGCCCGGTGGAGCGGCTGTTCATCGCGCTCGCACACATCATCAATCCGCTGTTGCGCGGCGCCACCGATCGCTACCGCGGCATCGACGCCGGCGACGTCGCGCTGGCGATGATCGCAGCGGCGCGGACCGACGCGCCGAAGCTGCAGATCTATCATTGGCGCGAGATGATGGCGCTGCTTCGCCGCTGAAGGCCGCGACCCAACGCCCTACGCCTGCTTCAGCCGCTTCTTGTAGGCCTCCGGGTCCATGTCGCGGATATCGACGCTGAGGCTGGTGATGTCCGGGCAATGCGCGACCAGGGTCTGGCGCAGCGCGACACTGAGCGCGACCTTCTGCTCCGGCGTGCGGCCCGCCAGCATGAACACAGCAAGATGCACGAAGCTGTCGCGCTTGCCCGCGACCAGATAGTCGTCGAAGCCGCGCGCCCGCACCTTGATGTCGGCCGCCTGCATCACGCCGGTCGCCGCCGCGGCGTCAGCGAGCTGCGCCAGCAGCGGCGCGATCCGGTCGCGGCCGAGATCGTCGCCGGAATAGTCCATCACCAGATGCGGCATCGCCCGTCCCTCATGCGCCATGACCACCGCGCCTTCATTGGCGCTGGCGCCGGCGCGGTCAAGCCCGCGGCGGATCAACGCAAGCGCCGCGCCGCCGATCGCTGTATGCGCAAATGCAATCGAGCCCGCGCCATCTCGGCGCCACCATCGCGGAAGAAGGCTGCGAGTCAACGCAGCC
>NZ_QTKI01000393.1:0-4492 GCF_010820945.1 Rhodopseudomonas sp. BR0C11 | reverse complement strand
ATCATGGCCCGCACGCCCCGCTCCCCCCGCCCCGCGCGTTCTGCTGCGACCCGAAGCGAGACCGACAGCTTCGGTCCGATCGATGTCGCCGCCGATCGTTACTGGGGCGCGCAGACCGAGCGTTCGCGGCAGAACTTCCGCATCGGCACCGAGCGGATGCCGATCGGCATCATCCGAGGATTGGCGATCGTCAAGCTGGCGGCGGCCGAGACCAACAAAGAACTCGGCCTGCTCGACAACCGCCGCGCCGGCGCGATCGTCCGCGCCGCACGCGAAGTGATCGACGGCACCCATGACGATCACTTCCCGCTGGTGGTGTGGCAGACCGGCTCCGGCACCCAGACCAATATGAACCTCAACGAGGTGATCGCCAACCGTGCCAACGAACTGCTCGGCGGCGAGCGCGGTTCGAAGAAGCCGGTGCATCCCAACGATCACGTCAACATGAGCCAGTCGTCGAACGACTCGTTCCCGACCGCCATGCATATCGCCGCTGCGCAGGCGATTACTTCGGACCTGATCCCGGCGCTGACGCTGTTGCACGACGCGCTGCGCAAGAAGGAGAAGGCGTTCGCCAAGATCGTCAAGATCGGGCGGACTCATACCCAGGACGCCACCCCGCTGACGCTGGGACAGGAGTTCTCGGGCTACGCGGCGCAGCTCGCCAGCAGCATCGCCCGGATCAAATCGGCGCTGAAGGAGCTGTATCCGCTGGCGCAGGGCGGCACCGCCGTCGGCACCGGGCTGAACACCCATCCGAAATTCGCCAAGGCGTTCGCCAAGCGGGCCGCCGCGATTACCAAGCTGCCGTTCGTCACGGCGCCGAACAAATTCGAAGCGCTCGCCGGCAACGACGCCTACGTGTTCGTGCACGGCGCGATCAACGCCGCCGCCACTGCGCTGTTCAAGATCGCCAATGACATCCGCCTGCTCGGCTCCGGCCCGCGCTCCGGCCTCGGCGAACTGATCCTGCCCGAGAACGAGCCCGGCTCGTCGATCATGCCCGGCAAGGTCAACCCGACGCAGTGCGAGGCGATGACCATGGTGTGCTGTCAGGTGTTCGGCAATCAGACCACGCTGACCGTCGCCGGCAGCCAGGGCCACTTCGAACTCAACGTCTACAAGCCGGTGATGGCGCAGGCGATGCTGCAGTCGATCGGGCTGCTGGCGGACGCGGCGCGTTCGTTCACCACCAACTGCGTCGACGGCATCCGCGCCGATGAGCAGCGGATTGGCGAACTGATGCAGCGCTCACTGATGCTGGTGACGGCGCTGGCGCCGACCATCGGCTACGACAACGCCGCCAAGATCGCCAAGGCAGCTCACCAGCGTGGTACGACCTTGAAGGAGGAAGCGGTGCGCTCTGGGCTGATCAGTGCGGTCGATTTTGACCGGCTGGTGCGACCGGACAAAATGACGCATCCGGGCTAGCCTCGCGGGATGCCCCGAGAGTCGTAAAAATGCCCTTTCGGAAATTGATGTAAATCATATCCCTTGCGCGCCCAGATTGGTCAACTTGCACTTGCGGCGGTGTGGTTCGGCGGCCTTATTCGATTTACGGAATAAGTGTTGAACCACATCCAAGCAGCGATATGGTTTTGTTCTTGATGGTGATCGAGCCTCTAATGGCTTCGTGCATTCGTGCCCGCCTGGCTGGCGACGCCCGTTGCCGATTTAATCGATGATGGGTGACGTTATGACCGACGTGGTCAATTTGAAACGCTTCAAGAAGCGAGCCGAGCGGGAAGCAGCCGCTAAACTCGCAGATGCCAATCGCGCACGATTTGGCAGGACCAAATCGCAGCGTGCGCTCGACCAACATCATGTCAGCCGCGCCAATCAACTGCTCGATCAACACATAATCGGTGGCGAGGACGCGTCATGAAATCGCCGGTGGTGAAACGGTCGATCGTGGTCGCGGGCCACAAGACCAGTGTCAGCCTCGAAGAAGCGTTCTGGAACGGCATGAAGGAAATCTCCAGCGTGCGGGACATGACTTTGTCCGAGCTCGTCGGAGAGATCGACAGCAATCGTCAGCAGGGTAACCTGTCCTCGGCGATCCGGCTGTTCGTGCTCGACTACTTCCGCAGCCGCGCCTTGCAGGCGCAGCAGCAGGCAGTGGCAGATACCAAGACCGAGAGCTCGCTGACAGCGCACTGATCGTTCGATCGGTGCGCTGATCAGTCGGTCGCCCTCGCATTCGGGGGCGACAACATCAGGGGCGGACGTGGCCGTGACGGGCGCGCGTCTCCTGGTGCAGGTTTGATCTCCAAAGGCGGCGGCAGTGGCGCGAGCTTTTCGCGCGATGTCGAAGGCGCAGCGGTCGATGCTTGCGGCTGAGATGACGTTTGCGGCTGAGGCTGCGACGGTTGTTGCGGCTGAGCGCGCGGCTTCGGTGTCACGCGGCGCGGATCGGCGTCCGGCAATGGCGGCGTGACCGGCGGTGCCGGGCTGATCGCAGCGCCCTGCCCGATGCCCGGAGCGGCCGGCTGTGGTGCAGCCTCGGGCACGGTTTTCGGCACGGCTTGAGGATTGCCCGATGGCGCGCGAGTCGTGGCCGGCACGGAGTCGGGCTTAGCCGGTCCGGCTGGCGGCGGCAGGCTTGAGGTCTGCGCCGGAGCGCGATCGGCCTTGGCTGGGGACTGAGTCGGTGCCGGCGGATCGGCCGCAGCGGCTGGTTTGCCGCCCTGTTCGAGCATCTGCAGCTTGCGGGTCTCGCGATCGATCCGGCGGATCGACAGCCACGACGACAATCCCGACAGATCGACAGACCACTCCATCCGGTCCGGCGGCCCGGCTGCGAAGATTCGAATCTCCGGCGGCAACTCCTGGGCCGGCTCGGCCTGAATCAGCGCGACCCGCAGATCGGCCTGCCCCGCCGCTACGTCGTAGCCGCCCGACACCACCGCGCGGGCGTCCTTGGCCTGCAGCGTGGTCGGCACCAACTTGAAGCGGCCGTCGCTGACACTGATCGGAAACTGCGCGCTGTCGACTTTCAGCGGCCCGGCCCTCAGCGCGGGCTCGACCAGCTTGGCCAGATGGTCGGCATCGACCGGCTGGCCCTGATCGGCGGCGCGGATCGCGACCACGAAGGCGCTCGGATCAAGCCCTGAGATCGCCGCCTGCGACAGCATCACGGTGCCGCCGCCGGACAGCGCGCCGGTGAGCGCCGAAGCGCTGCGGCCGCTGCTCGCCAGCGTGGCTTGCAGCGACAGCTTCCCTGGCGGCAGCGCGAGCGCGCCATCGCGCAGCGCCGCGGC
Source organism: Rhodopseudomonas sp. BR0C11 (assembly GCF_010820945.1). Lineage (NCBI taxonomy): Bacteria > Pseudomonadati > Pseudomonadota > Alphaproteobacteria > Hyphomicrobiales > Nitrobacteraceae > Rhodopseudomonas > Rhodopseudomonas sp. BR0C11. The sequence goes on along the minus strand of NZ_QTKI01000393.1, from coordinate 1,232 downwards.
GTCGGCATCCTTCAAGCTGAGCTGTGCATCGAGCGCCACCCCGGCGTCGACCGGTTTGGCGGTTAGCACCGCTTTGGCGTCACCGCCACCGAGCTTGCCGCTGCTGTCCAGCATCAGCGACCGCCCGTCGCTGCGGATCACCCCGCGCAGCGGCTGCAGCTCGCTGCCGCCCGGCAGCTCGGCCCGCACCGCCTGAAACGCAATCTTGCCCCGCCAGCCGCGCAGCCAGCCCTGCCCGAGCGGCTCGTCGGCGGGGCGTCCGGCGGCACCGAGCGAGAGCTGCAGTGCCGGTCCGAGCGGCAGCGTGTCGATCCCGGCTTCGCCGTCGAGTTCGGCCGTCTCGCCGCGGGTCAGCACCAGCCGGCCGCGCAGCCGCGAGCCGGCAATGCCGGCATCGATGTCCTTGAAGCTCCATTTGCTGCCGGCGACCGTCAGTTGCGTCGCCAGCGACAGCGGCGCATCGCTCGTGGCGGACGCCGGCAGATCGAGCAGCGGCGCCAGGTCGAGCTTGCGCGCGTTCAGCGACAGCGCCGCCTTGGTCTCGGCCGCGAACGGCTCGATCTCGCCGCTTGCCTCGGCGTCGAGTCGCGCCGCGGTCAGCTTGGCTTTGCCGCGCAGCGCGCCGCGCCATTTGCCGGTGCCAGAAGCTTGCAGCGTCGCCGCGCCATCCCCCGCGGCGATCACGCGGTCGAGCCCGAGCAACGTCATCAGCGCCTCGCCGCGCGGTGCCGACAACTCGCCGTCGAGCTTGAGCTCGCTTCGGCCCAGCGCATCGAGATCAAGCTTGCGCAGATCGGCAGCGGGCGGGCTCGCCTTCACGGTCAAACGGCCGCTGAGCTGTGGCGCGGTCAGTTCGAGCGAGCCGCTGGCCTCGACATGGTCGCTCGCCGTCCCAGCTTTCTCGGTCGAAACCGTGAGCTTGGCGCGCGTCTCGCCGGCCTCGGTAGGCAATGCCTTCCGCCGGGCCGCAACGGCCGGCGCGAACGGATCGATCGCCGCCGCGATCGGCCCCGGCGATGGCGCCCGCGCTGTGAGGCCCAATCGTCCGGCGGCGTTGTCACGATCGAGGGCGCCGTCGCCTTCCAGCAGCAATCCGGCGCTGGTGCCGAGCTTCAAACGGTCGAGCGCGAGCCGATGCGGATCATACGACAGCCGCACAGCCGCGGGCCGCCACACCTGTTCGCCGACGCTGAGCTTGCCGAGCTCGAGCGTGAGGCTGGCCTGCTCCGGCC
>NZ_QTKI01000392.1:0-4555 GCF_010820945.1 Rhodopseudomonas sp. BR0C11 | reverse complement strand
AAAGTGGGGTATTCGAAAGCCCTCGCCGGGCGGCAAGCCCCACCCGGCCCCCGCGCTCGTAGCTCAGCTGGATAGAGCATCGGATTTCGATTCCGAGGGTCGGAGGTTCGAATCCTTCCGAGCGCGCCATTGCAGCGGTTCAGAAAAGCCCTTGTTTCAGTGACTTTTTGCAGATCACCTTGCTGGTCGAGGTGTCCATATGAAGAGAACGCAAGGGGATCGTAGCGGGTCCTAGACGCCCGAAGCGAACGGAAAGTCCCGAAAAAAGTCCCGGAGTTTTGTTCACGTCGCGTTCGCAGCGGAGATCATCAAGATGACTGGCTACGAGCCCGCGAAAGCAGCGGCGGTGAAGTTGCACAACCGGCGCAGCGCCTCACCATCCGCGAGACCCTGAGATGAAGTTGACGAAGGCGCGGTGATTTGCCGGCATCGCTTCAAGGCGCATGCACGATGCCATAAAGCCCGCGGGATTCCCCGAGGCGCAGCCGAACCGGCGGGCCGCTAAGCGAGACCAGTCTTACACAAGAGCAACAAGACTGGGTCCACTTGGAACTACACCTCGCGTTTCGGGACGAGCGCCTCCTCATCGCCCGCTTTGTCATTTCACTGCTGCAGGATCTTCACACCAGCCTGTTCCCGAGCCGCTCCGGCAGCGTCGGGCGGGATGTCGATGTGGTGCTCGTGGCGTGTTGCGTTACGATCGGGCACGCGGAAAACCGCCCGATGAATGCCAGCAAGGTGGCGCACGTCCTCGGCATGCCACGGATGACGGCCGCCAGGCGCCTCGGCGAGCTGACCGAGGCCGGTGCGATCACCCGGCGCGGCCGGGACTATTTCGTGTCGGAAGAACGGATGAAGCAGCTCACGCTGATGGAGCTGCGGCGGATCGCCACCCGGCTAAGGAAGGCCGCCGACGCGCTGGACCGCACTCAGGCGCGCTGACCTGTCCGTTCGGACAGGCCGGAACTGCCCAATTTGGGCAGTCGTCTTGTTGAAACACCACGCGAACACGGCCCACAATTCCACCGTTTGTGAGTATGTGGAGTGCAATTGCCGTGTCTTACCATTTCCAGGGGCTGCTCGAGACCGACGCCCGCATCATCGCGGAAGACGACACCTACGCCGTGATTGCGTGGCGCGTGAAGAAATCCGCCATCGCCCGCAACCTGCCCTTCCTCGCCGCGCTCGGAGATCTCGCGCCGGCACCGGCGCCGAGCATCGAGCCGCTGCGCCAGCGCTGATCAGGTCACGCTCTTGAACGGCGAAAACGCCACTTCGAACGGTCCGCGCCACAGCGTTTGCGGCGCGGCGCCGGGCAGCGTGACGCGCAGATAGTCTTCGTGCTGGCCGGCGGCGATCGTTCCCGTGGCACCGGGCGAGAGCACGATCTCGAACTTTCCGGCCGGCGCATCGGTGATGGTGATGCCATCACCGACCACCGCGCGTGCCAGGGTGACGGCCTTGTTGTTGACCAGCGCCCACTCGATCGCCGCGCCGGTCAGATCCATTACCTGGCCGTCGCTGCGGAGCGCGGTGCCGATCACCTTCCAGCCGTCGCCCTGGGGCATGTCGTTCACTCTCGGATGCAGCTTGCTCATCACCCTTGCCCTCGCAATGAGACGGGCCCGCGGGCCTGCCCCGTGAGATCGGCCGGCGCAGCCGCGCGGCCGATCAGCGCCGCCGGCGACGCCGCCTGCCCGACGACAAACCGCCGCGCGATCCAGATCTGCCGCAGCTCCGGCGTGCCGAGCACCGGGCTTCCGACGATCAGCGGCAGCGCCTGAAGCGTGATCCATGTTGGGATCGCGGGACGGCCGAGATCCGGCGCACCGGTCACGATGCCCAGCGCGGCGAGGATGTGGATCTGCCGCAGCAGCGAATCGTCCAACACCGGGCCCGATGTCGACAGATCCGCCGCCGCCAAAGCATGCACCTGCCGCAGCACCGCAGAGCCGAGCGCCGGCAACGAAACGCTGATGCCCGCCGCGGCCAGAGCGTGCGCCTGGCGCAGCACCGGCGTCCCGAGGCTCGGAGACCCGACCACGAGCCCCGACGCCACCAGCGCGTGCGCCTGGGCGAGCGCGGGGCCGCCCAGCGCAGGAGACGCGGTCGCGATTCCGATGGCGGTCAGCGCATGGCGCTGCTGCAGCGCTGGGCTGCCCAGCACTGGGCTGCTCACCGTCAGCGCGGAGGCCGTCAGCGACGCGACCGAGCCGAGCGCCGGTGCGCCGAGCACAGGGCTCGACACCGTCAGGCCCGCAGCACCCAGCACGTGCCGCTGCGCCAGCGCCGGCGAGCCGAGCACCGGGCTGCCGACCGTCAGCGCGGTCGCGATCAGCCCGCCCTGCCCCGCCAGCGTCGGCGTGCCGAGATCCGGCGATGCCACGGCCAGCGACACCGCCGCGAGGGCATGCCGCTGTGCGAGCGTTGGGCTACCGAGCACCGGGCTCGAGACGGTCAGCGCGGCCGCAGCCAGGCTATGGGCCTGACCGACGGCCGGGGCGCCGAGAACGGGCGAACTGACCGCCAGCGACGCCGCCGCCAAACCGTGGACCTGGGCCAGGACCGGAGTGCCGAGCGCAGGCGATGACACCGCAACGGACGCGGCGGCAAGGCCGTGGATCTGGCCGAGCGCAGGCGATCCCAACACCGGCGAGTCGACGGCGATCGAGCTGGCCGACAGAGCCGTGACAACCGCAGCCGCAGGCGTCCCGAGAACCGGAGACGAGACCGCGATCGACACCGCCGAAAGCACATGCGCCTGGGCCATCGCCGGCGCGCCGAGAACAGGACTCGCCGCGGCAAGCGAAGCGGCGGTCAGCGCATGCTTTTGAGCGAGGGTCGGAGTTCCGAGGACCGGCGAGCCAACCGCCAGCGAGGTTGCGGTGAGTGACGTGCCACCGCCTGCCGCCGCATCGAAAGCGAAGGCAACCACGCTATTAGCCGTTGAGTAACCGATTGTCCGGCCGGTGATCGCACCGCCGCCATTCTCGAACTTAGCTGCACCCCAATCGTTTGCGGCGTCGCGCCCGAGACTCGTAGCACCCGTCCAAGTACCGGCCGTACCGCCATCACCTTCATGCGCTAAAACGGCACCGCCAGATCCGACGTTGAGCGATCCTGACGTCGCATTGACGTTGAAACTTGAGGAAGGGATTGCGCTCGCCGCACCAGACAAAGACGCCGCGTAGAAAAACACCGCATACTGAGCATTAACCGCAAAGTTCAGGACGATATCCGCGCTCGTCCCAATCGGAACGATGGCTGAGATGCACGAAATACCTGTCGTCGTACTACCCGACACATTCGCGCCGACACCGCCAATCGTGGCAGAAGACGGAACGATGCCGTTGAAAGAAGCGTCGTAGCCGAGCACAAACGCCACAACGACGCGGTCCGTTGCCGCCGCCCCTATCCCGACGCTGGAGAATATTGCAGAGGTCACGCCGGGCGTGAGAAGGCGAAACGTGCTGTCGGTCAGCGTCGCGGTGACGCTTCCACCACCACCGCCTCCAGTGCTGGTTTCCGTGATCTCGACCACCAGCGACACCCAGCCCGAGGCCGTGCCGGTGACGCTGACATTGGTCGACGACCAGCTCGACACGCCGCCATTGGTGTCGAACGCATCGGCTTCGGCGGTCGCGTCGACGCCGCCGTTGATGAAGGTCATCCCGCTTGGCGGGGTTTCGGCGGTGACGTTGGTCGAGCGGTGCCCGATCCCGGCATGCACCCACGACGCCCCGCTGGTGTCGGTGAGCGTCAGCGCCGGATAGTTCAGTGTATTGGTGGTTCCGGCGTTGCTGGCCGAAGCACCGATGCCGATCGTGCCGTCAGCACGATAGACCGTCACGACGATCCGCGACGCATTGGTCCAGGTGCCGACCGTCTCGGACGACGACGTCGCGATCCGGTAAGCCTGCCGCGCCGAGCAGGATGTTCCAGCCTTAGTCTGGATATTCGTATAGGCTGGCGAACTCACGAGCGACGGCGCAGCCGTATTGCCGTTGCGAAAAGCCCCCCCCAGGAACAGGTCGCCGGCTTGGTGGGCCGGCATGGTGGCCGTGTTGGTGCCGACCGCCGACCCGATCGGGTTGATCGCCATCGTTCAGCCGCCGTTCTCAGCCGACAGCAATTGCGGTGATTTCAGCCGTCTGATTGTCGGTGTTGACGACAATCCGGTCAGAGCGCTGGCCGAAGTCAGCTGGATAGGTGCCCGAATCCCACAACTGGAATTCGAAGCCGGCCAGTTCGATCGTCGATTGGATTCCGGTTGCCAGCGTGGCCTGACACGTCATCGTATCGGTATCCCAGTTCTTCCCAACCTTGTCCTGCAGGCTGGCGGCGAGATCCGCTGCGGTTGTCATTGATCACGGTCCTTCTGATTACTGGTTCGGGATACGAACGTCGAAGCTGGCGAGCGTGAAGGCGTTGCCGCTGGTCACGCTCTGCGAAGCCGACAGCGAGCCGTTCGCGAGCAGGCGCGAATTGGCGCTATCCACTGCTGCCCATTTTGCCGCGGTGCCGGTTCCCCCCCCCGGTCCGTCCGTGGCCCCCC
>NZ_QTKI01000391.1:0-4561 GCF_010820945.1 Rhodopseudomonas sp. BR0C11 | reverse complement strand
GTAGTTCAGCCATTCCTGCAGCCGGTAGCGCTCCGGCGATCCATTGGCCGGCGCCAGCTTGCCGGAGCCTTCCTTGTCGGCGCTGAACTGCACGATCGCCGGGCCCTCGGTCAGCACCGAGCCGTCGTCGAGGCCAAGCGCCGGCACCGAGCCCTTCGGGTTGATCGCGGCGTAGTCGTCGCCGTTCTCCAGCTTCTTCGCCCGGATGTCGACCTTGACCAGGTCGAACGGCAGGCCGGCTTCGCTGAGCGCGATATGCGGCGACAGCGAACATGCACCGGGCGAATAATACAGCTTCATGGCAGGGGCTCCTCGGCGGGATTGGATTCAGGCGCGCGGGCGATTAAATGCCAGTGCATGGGCAAGTCAAGATTGATGCAGCTGCATACACTAGGTTACAGTCGCCGCGGATGGACGAACCGATGAAACGCAAACCGTCGACCGAGGCCACTGCGGCCTGGGTCCGCCTGATGCGGGTCCGGAGCCGGGTGTTGGACGCTGTCGAGCAGGAATTGAAGAAGGCGGGCTTCCCGCCGCTGGCGTGGTACGACGCGCTGCTCGAATTGTCGCGCGCGCCGGGCGGCGAGATGCGTCCGGTCGAGCTCGAAAAACAGATGCTGATCCCGCAATACTCCACCTCGCGCCTGGTCGACCGGCTGGTCGATGAGGGGCTGGTGGTGCGCCGTGAGTGCCGCAGCGACAAGCGCGGCCAGTTCGTCGAAATCACCGAGGCTGGACGCGAATTGCAGAAGAAGATGTGGGCCGCCTATTCGGCGGCAATCGAAAAACACGTCGGCTCGAAATTGTCCGACGCCGACGCCGTCCGGCTGTGCGGGCTGCTCGACCGGCTCGGCTGCTCGTGCGACGGCTCCGCCGCTGCGCTCGATGCGCGAGACACCGCAGTCTCGCGATGATAAACAGCTCTCGCTTCGTGTTCGCGGTTGCTTCCGGCCGCGGCTTCCACCACCTCGCGTCGCCCGATCCCGCGCGCTTTTTCCGGACTTCCCATGGCGCGTGACCAGCTCGATATGACCCCGCTGAATTCGCGTGACGAACTCGTCGCGTGGATCGAAGCGGGCGTGAAGTCGCCGGCCGAATTCCGCATCGGCACCGAACACGAAAAGACCCCGTTTACGCTCGACGGCCATCATCCGGTGCCCTACGAGGGCGCCCGCGGCATTGGCGCTCTGCTCGAAGGGATGCAGATCCTGCTCGGCTGGGAGCCGATCATGGAAGGCCCGCACATCATCGGGCTGCACGACGTCACCGGCGGCGGCGCGATCTCGCTGGAGCCGGGCGGCCAGTTCGAATTGTCGGGTGCGCCGGTCGAGACCGTGCATCAGACCCACGCCGAGCTGATGGCGCATCTGGCGCAGGTGCGCGAAGTGGCGACGCCGCTCGGGATCGGCTTCCTCGGCCTCGGCATGACGCCGTCGTGGTCGCGCAGCGAAATCCCGGTGATGCCGAAGGGCCGCTACAAGATCATGACCAACTACATGCCGAAGGTCGGTCGTTACGGCCTCGACATGATGTACCGGACCTGCACGGTGCAGACCAATCTCGACTTCTCGTCGGAAGCCGACATGGTCAAGAAGCTGCGGGTCTCGGTCGCGCTGCAGCCGGTCGCGACCGCGCTGTTTGCCAACTCGCCGTTCACCGAAGGCAAGCCGAACGGTTTCCTGTCGTTCCGCTCCGAGATCTGGCGTGACACCGACAATGATCGCTCCGGCATGCTGCCGTGGGCTTTCGAGGACGGCATGGGATTCGAGCGTTGGGTCGACTACGCGCTCGACGTGCCGATGTACTTCGTCAAGCGCGGCGACAGCTATATCGACGTGGCCGGTTCGTCGTTCCGCGACTTCTTCGACGGCAAGAACGATAAGCTGCCCGGCGAGCGGCCGACGCTGTCGGACTGGGCCAATCATCTATCGACGATCTTCCCCGAGGTGCGGCTGAAGCGGTACCTGGAAATGCGCGGCGCCGACGGCCAGCCGTGGGGCCGCCTGACGGCGCTGCCGGCGTTCTGGGTCGGTCTGCTGTACGACGACACCAGCCTCGATGCGGCCTGGGAGCTGGTCAAAGGCTGGAGCGCCGAGGAGCGCCAGGCGCTGCGGGACGAGGTGCCGCGGCTCGGCTTCAAGGCCAAGATCGGCAACCGCTTCCTGTTCGAAATCGCCAAGGATTGCCTGGTGCTGGCGCATGCCGGGCTGCGTCGCCGCGGCCGCGTCGATCCAACCGGCCTCGACGAATCGCGGCATCTGGCCCCGCTCGACCGTATTCTCGACAACGGGCATACCCCGGCCGAGGAGATGCTGGAGAAGTATCACGGTGCGTGGCGCGGCTCGGTGGAGCCGGCTTACGACGAATACGCGTTCTGAGCGCTGGCGGACCAAGACCGCGCTGGCCCGCGCCGTTCATCCGCCATACAGGTTGCCGGCCGTCAGATGGGCCGTGGGGCTGCGCTCCGGATTGGCCTGAGTTCCATCGGCCAAAGTTCCGGGCCTAACGCGAAAGCAAGTGTGAATGCGAAGCGGCCTGCTCAGGGCGTGTTTGCTCGTGCTCGCCGTGGCTGCGGCGGCGCTGTCGCCGCATGCGTCCCGTGCCCAAGCCAATATCGATCGCATCGGCGGCGATTACCTGCGCACGCCTGTGACCAGCGGCGACCCGGCCGAATGCGCGCTGATGTGCGAGCGCGACAAGCGCTGCCGGTCGTGGACCTTCAGCTATCCGCGCTCGCCCGAAGACGGTGCGATGTGCTGGCTGAAGAGCACGGTTCCGCCGCGCACGCCGAACTCGTGCTGCGTGTCGGGCGTCCGCGGTGCCGGCGTGCTGGAGCCGCGCAACGATTCTAACGAGGTCTCGATCGACCGCTTCGGCGGCGACTACCGCAATTTCGAACTGAAATCGGGCGAGGGCGACGAGGCCTGCAAGGCCGCCTGCGTCGACGAGCATAAGTGCCGGGCCTGGACCTATGCGCGTCCCGGCTATGTCGGCCGCAACGCCCGCTGTTTCCTGAAAAGCCAGATCAAGCCGCCGCGCCGCAAGGCCGGGTTCATCTCCGGCGTGGTGCGCTGAGGCGCAAAACGATTGCGGCTCAATGCACCGCGGTGAAGAACCGCGCGACACGGAAGCCGGAGAACCAGTCGGTGAGCGGCTGGCGGCGGACGCCGGGATTCCACGAGCCGACAATCGCATCGACCCGGCCGACCAGGTCGTCGATCGGCAGCATGCCGACGCCGCCTTCGCTCACCGGCACGCGGCTGTCGGCGGAGTTGTCGCGGTTGTCGCCCATCACGAACAGGTGGCCGGGCGGCACGGTGACTTCCGCCGTGTTGTCGAGCCGGCCGTTGTCGTACAGCTTGAAGATCGGGTGGGCGACGCCGCCGGGCAGCGTCTCGATGTAGCGCGCGGCGGTCTCATACGAGCCGTTGTCGTCCTCGGCGCGGCCGACGCCGTCCGGCGTGACCTTGGCGGCAACGCCGTTGATGAACACTCGGCCGTTGTCGAGCTGCACCCGGTCGCCGGGCAGGCCGACCACGCGCTTGACCCAGACCTGCGAGCGATCACCGGACCAGCGAAACACCACCACGTCGCCGCGGTGGGGTGTGGCACCGAACACACGCCCGCTTTCCGGCACCGAGACGTGGATCGGCAGCGAGGCAGCCGAATAGCCGTACGGATATTTCGAGGCCAGCAAAGCGTCGCCGATCAGCAGCGTCGGCTCCATCGAGCCGGACGGCACGTAGAACGGCTCGGCGACCGCGCCCTTGCCGACCAGCACGATCGCCACCACGGCGGCGAGCTGCGTCAGCTGCGAGCCCCAGCGCCGCGCGGTGCTCGCAGCCGTCTCCGTCTTCGTCGTCATCCGCCGGTGCCTCCGACCGTAATCCTGTCCATGCGCAGCGTCGGCTGGCCGACGCCCACCGGCACGCCCTGGCCGTTCTTGCCGCAGGTGCCGATGCCGTCATCGAGCTGCATGTCACTTCCGATCATGGAAATGCGGTGCAAATCGGTCGGACCATTGCCGATCAGCATCGCGCCCTTCAGCGGTGCGCCGATCTTGCCGTTCTCGATCCGGTAGGCCTCGGTGCACTGGAACACGTATTTGCCTGACGTGATGTCGACCTGGCCGCCACCGAAGTTCACCGCGTAAATGCCGTTTTTCACCGAGGCGAGGATTTCGGCCGGGTCGCGCTGGCCGGCCAGCATGTAGGTGTTGGTCATTCGCGGCATCGGGACGTGGGCATAGGACTGCCGGCGGCCGTTGCCGGTCGGCTTCATACCCATCAGCCGGGCGTTCTGGCGGTCCTGCATGTAGCCGGTGAGGATCCCGTCTTCGATCAGAACGGTGCGGCTGGTCGGGGTGCCTTCGTCGTCGATCGACAGCGAGCCGCGCCGCGCCGAGATGGTGCCGTCGTCGACCACGGTGACGCCCTTGGCGGCGACCTGCTGGCCGAGCAGGCCGGCGAAGGCGGAGGTCTTCTTGCGGTTGAAATCGCCTTCGAGGCCGTGGCCTGTCCCTTATACACATCTGACGCTGCCGAGCCTGTCCCTTATATAG
>NZ_QTKI01000390.1:0-4578 GCF_010820945.1 Rhodopseudomonas sp. BR0C11 | reverse complement strand
GTGTTCACCGGCCTGATCGGCTTGCTGCTGCTGCTCGGCGCGTTCGCGGCGACCTGGCTGCGCGAAGGCCGCTGATTACTCTCGAAGAAGCGAAGTCGAGCTGCGCTTACCAGCGCAGCTCGCGGGTCAGTGCCAGCGGCGGGTGGCCGAACAGTTCGGTCACCGCGGCGGTGTCGAGCCGGTCGATGCCCTCGAATGCGTCGGCATGGATACCGCGGGTGACGAACAAGAGATCGATGCCGTAGCCCTGCGCGCCGGCCAGATCAGTCCGCACCGAGTCGCCGATCGCCAGCACCCGCTGCGCCGGCGTGTCGGTGCCGCGGATCTGGCGGGCGAGCGCCATCGCGCGATCATAGATCGGCCGGTGCGGCTTGCCGTAGAAGATCACCTCGCCGCCGAGCTCGCGATACAACTCGGCGATCGCGCCGGCGCAGTAGATCAGCCGGTCGCCGCGCTCGACCACGATGTCCGGATTGGCGCAGACCAGCGTCAGCTTGCGCTCCAGCGCCTGCCCCATCATCTCGCGATAGTCTTCGGCCGACTCGGTCTCGTCGTCGAACGGGCCGGTGCAGATGATGTAGTCGGCCTTGTCGAGCGGCGTCAGCACCGCATCGAGGCCGCGATAGATCGAGTTGTCGCGATCGGGGCCGAGCCAGTAGATCGACTGGCCGGGATGTTCGGCCACATAGATCCGGGTGAGATCGCCCGACGACACGATCGCGTCGTAGCAATCGTCCGGGACGTCGAGCTTGCGCAGCTGGCGCTGCACCGAATCCGCCGGCCGCGGCGCGTTGGTGATCAGCACCACGGTGCGGCCCTGGTCACGCGCGGTCTTCAGCGCCGCGCAGGCGTCGGGGAACGACTCCAGGCCGTTGTGCACCACGCCCCAGATGTCGCTGAGCACGACGTCGACCGAGCCGACGAGCTCGTGCAGATGCTCGACGAAACGCAGCTTTGTCATCGGCTGAAACGATCAGAACGGGCCGGCGGCGCGGCGGACCAGTGCGGCATTGCCGGTGACGCGTGCCGGCTCGATGCGAGCGAGCGGGCTCTGCGGTAGCTTGCCTGGATCAAGATTGATGTCCTGCTGGGCCGGGGCGTTGGAAGCCGGCGCGGCCGCGTTGGTGGCGGTCTCTGGCCGCAGCGGACGGGGCGCTGCGAACAAGAACCCCTGCCCAAACCGCACATCGTAGTCAAGCAGGTCGACCACGGCGCGTTCCCCCTCGATCCGCTCCGCGACCAGATCGATGCCGAACCGGCCGAGCAGATCGGACAGATCCACCGGGTGGATGTCGGCGGACGCCGTGTCATGCGCGGCGAGCAGCAGCGCCGCCGGCACCTTGATGAAGCGGACGCCGCGATCGGCCAGCTCGCGCGGCTCGAACCGCAGATCGGTGACATGGTCGATCGAGAACCGGTAGCCGCGCTGCGCCAGCGCCGCGAGGTGTTCGGTTTCGATCGGACCGAGGCCGCGCAGCGTGCTCTGCTTGAATTCGAGGATCAGCGACGGCGCCAGCGCGCGGTTGGCTTCGAGGAAGTCGAGGCACTGGGCGAACGCGGCGGTGTCGGCCAGCGTCGCACCGGCGATGTTGACGAACAGCCCGACGTCCTTGTTGCGCACCAACAGGCGCCGGACCACCTGCACGGCGCGCAGCAGGATGGCGTTGTCGATCCGCCCCATCAGCCCGGCGGTCTCGGCGATCGGCAAATAGGTTTCGGCAGGGATCGCCTGATCGGCGGTGTCGCGCAGCCGCGTTACCACCTCGTAGGCCCGCACCTTGCGCTGCGGCAGCGAGACCATCGGCTGCAGATAAAGATCGAAGCGGCCGCCCTCGACCGCGCTCGCCACCGCTTCCGCCATGTTGGGACCGGTAGGAGCTGAAACGACGGCGGGCGGCGGGACCACAGCCGGGACTGAGGCGGCGTCCGGCGCCAGAGTCGTCGGAGCGGCAACGGCCGGCGCCGGCGCGGCGGGAGCTGCGAGGATCGGCGCTTCGGGCTGAGGCGCCGAAACGGGCGCCGCAGCGGCAGCCGCCGGTACGGCCGCGGACGGGATCACGGGCACAGCCAGAGCAGCCGGTGCCGGCGCCGCGATCGCCTCCGGGCGCACCTCGCTATGGGCATCGGAGGCCAGAAGGTCTTCGTGGGCGGCCACTGAGGCAGCCAACTGCTGCACCAGGGTACCGAGCTCGGTGATTTCGTCGGAGACGTGCTGGACCCGGTCCTGCTGGGAGGACTGGGCGGAAACCAGCTTGGCCTCGACCACCGCCAGCCGCCGGCCGAATTCGCCGACCTGCCGAGCGAGATCGGCGGTGCCGCGCGACAGGTCGGCGATCTGATCGCCCGCCTCGGCGCGGTCGCGCATCCGCATCGAAACCGCCTGGTACAGCACGAACAATGTCAGGGCGGTCAGGCCGACCAGCGACGCCTGGGCGAAGTTAAACCCGGCGACCGCATACACCACCATGCCGAGCGAGGTGGCGATCAGCACCATGCAGACGGCGATGAAAATGGTCGAGATGCGGATCATTTAAGCCGGTGGTTGCCTGCCGATCCGCCATCTTTGTCGATTCGGCGGACGAGTCCACTGGATTCGTCCGCCGTCCCAAGGGGATATCGGGCAGAATCAGGCGACCGCGCGGATCACCTTGCCGACCTTGTCGACGATCTCGCCGATGTGGTCCTCGCTGAGGATCAGCGGCGGGGTCAGCGCCAGGGTGTCGCCGGCGATCCGCAGCATCAGCTCGTGGTCGTGGAAGCCCGCATTCATCGCTTCGAAGCCGCGCTTGCCGACCGCGTCGGTGATCGGGGCGAGGTCGATGCCGGCGGTCAGGCCGACGGTGCGGATGTCGACCACATTCGGGGCCGACTTCAGCGACATCACCGCCTCGGCGAACTTCGGCTCCAGCGCCTTGGCGCGCTCGAACAGCTTCTCGTCGCGGTAGATATCGAGGGTGGCGATGCCGGCCGCGCAGGCCAGCGGGTGCGCCGAATAGGTATAGCCGTGAGCCAGCTCGACCGCGTGCTCGGGACCGGTCATGAACGCATCGTGGATCTCGGCCGAGGTGATCACGCCGCCCATCGGCACCGCACCATTGGTGACGCCCTTGGCGAAGGTGATCATGTCCGGGGTGACGCCATAGCGTTCGGACGCGAAAGCGTAGCCGAGACGGCCGTAGCCGGTGATGACCTCGTCGAAGATCAGCAGGATGCCGTGCTTCTTGGTGATCTCGCGCAGGCGCTTGAGGTAGCCCTTCGGCGCCGGCAGCACGCCGGTGGAGCCGGCCATCGGCTCGACGATCACCGCCGCGATGGTGTTGGCGCCGTGCAGGTTGACGAGGCCTTCGAGCGCGTCGGCGAAGTGCGCGCCGTATTCCGGTTCGCCCTTGGTGAAGGCCTGCTTGTCGCGATCATAGGTCGCAGGCAGATGGTCGACGCCGTTAAGCAGCGGGCCGAACATCTTGCGGTTGTTGCCGATGCCGCCGACCGCAGTGCCGCCGAAGCCGACGCCATGATAGCCGCGCTCGCGGCCGATCAGGCGGGTGCGCGAGCCCTGGCCCTTGATCTGCTGATAGGCGACCGCGATCTTCAGCGCGGTGTCGCCGGCTTCCGAGCCCGAATTGCAGAAGAACACGTGGCCGAACTGGAACGGCGGCGAGAAATCGAGTTCGTCGGCCTGCGCCTTGATGGCTTCGGCGATTTCCTTGCGGCCGTGGCCCGCATTGGTGCACCACATGCCCGAGGCGGCATCGATGATCTTGCGGCCATCGGCGGTGATGTAGTGCATGCCTTCGGCACCCACGACCATTTTCGGCGCGCGCTTGAAGGCCCGGTTCGCGGTGAACGGCATCCAGAACGCGTTGAGATCGTTCGGCGCGTTGACGGCGGACGTGGGCTTGATCTTGTCTAACATGGCGCTCCTCATGCACTGCGCGGCCGGGGGTGAAAGGCGCGGCACGGTATCAGCTTCACGCCCCTACGGGAACGCCGCGAGCCAGCAAATTTCCGTGGGGCATCCATCTGTTAATGGACGCCACCGGCGAGGGATTTGCGCTGGATCACACAACCCAACCTTGCTGCAAAGGGCACCGGCTGGTACCAACCCGGCCCTGAGTTGAAAGGCGATCATGGCTGAGAAACCGAAAAAACCTTCGAAACTGCGCGCCCGGCTGCCGCGCGGCCTCGCCGATCGCGGGCCTGCCGAAATCGCGGCGACGCGCGCGATGGTGGAGAAGATCCGCGAGGTGTACGAACGCTACGGCTTCGAGCCGGTGGAGACTCCGGCGTTCGAATACACCGACGCGCTCGGCAAGTTCCTGCCCGATCAGGACCGCCCCAACGAGGGCGTGTTCTCGCTGCAGGACGACGACGAGCAGTGGATCAGCCTGCGCTACGACCTCACCGCACCGCTGGCGCGCTACGTCGCCGAGAACTTTGATAGCTTGCCGAAGCCGTATCGCAGCTACCGGTTCGGCTGGGTGTTCCGCAACGAGAAGCCCGGCCCCGGCCGCTTCCGCCAGTTCATGCAGTTCGACGCCGACACCGTCGGCGCCCCGACCGCCGCGGCCGACGCCGAAA
>NZ_QTKI01000389.1:0-4579 GCF_010820945.1 Rhodopseudomonas sp. BR0C11 | reverse complement strand
TTCCAGCGCACTAGCGTGTTTCCCAACGACACGGTCTACGACAACGTCCTGATTGGGCTGCATCGCCGCGGCCGGGTCGGCGTGCTGCCGTCGGTGCTCGGGCTGCCGCGGGTGCGGCGGCTGGAGGCGGAGCTGAAAGAGAAGGCGGCCGAGCTGGTCGAATGGGTCGGCCTCGGCCGCCGTGCGCATGATCTCGCCGGCTCGCTGTCTTACGGCGAGCAACGCCTGGTCGGCGTTGCGCTGGCGCTGGCCGCCGAGCCGTCGATGCTGCTGCTCGACGAGCCAGTGTCCGGCATGAACGCATCGGAGACGCATACCTTCGTCCAGCTGATCCGGAAGATCCGCGATCGCGGCATCACTATTCTTCTCGTGGAGCACGACATGCCGATGGTGATGAGCGTGTCGGATCGGATCGTGGTGCTGAACTATGGCCGGATCATCGCCGAAGGGACGCCGGACGTGATCCGCAACGATCCGGCGGTGATCGAAGCTTATCTCGGCCAGGGGGTGAAGCATGCTTGAGCTCATCAACGCCGTATGCGGCTATGGCGGCGTCACCGCGCTGCAGGGCATCACCTTCGAGGTCAAGGCCGGGCAGCTCGTCGCGTTGATCGGAGCCAATGGCGCCGGCAAGAGCACGACGCTGCGGGCGATCTCCGGCCTGGTGCCGCTGCGCGCCGGCGCGCTGCGGTTCGACAACGAGGTGCTGACCGGCGCCAAGCCGCCTCGCATTCTGAAATCCGGCATCGCGCATTGCCCGGAAGGCCGCCGCGTGTTTCCGCATATGACCGTCGAGGAAAACCTCGACATGGGCGCTTATTTGCGCAGCGATCGATCCGAGGTGGCCGCTGACCGCGATCGGATCTACGGCGAGTTTCCGCGACTTGCCGAGCGCCGCAAACAGGCCGCTGGCACGCTGTCCGGCGGCGAGCAGCAAATGCTTGCGATCGGTCGTGCGCTGATGAGCCGGCCACGCCTGGTGATGTTCGACGAGCCATCGCTCGGGCTGGCGCCGAACATCGTCGAGCGCACCTTCGCGATCATCCGCCGCATCCGCGACACCGGCACCACGGTGCTGCTGGTTGAGCAGAACGCCTTCGCAGCGCTCGACATGTGCGACCACGCTTACTTGCTCGAAGGCGGCCGCATCGTGTTGTCGGGCACCGGCGCCGAGCTGATCGCCAATCCGCACGTCCGCAAGGCGTATCTCGGTGGCTGAGGATTGGACCGGCGGCGTTGCGCGGTCACAGGACCAATGGTTTCCGGTCTGCAGCCTGCCGCGGCTGACGGCCGAGGGCATCGTCGCGGTTCGTGTGGCCGGCGTCGATCTCGCGTTGATTTCGGACGGCGGCATGGTGTCGGCGTGCGAGCGGGCCTGTCCTCACGAGCAGGCCGATCTCGCATGCGGACGGGTGGTCAACGGGCGGCTAGCCTGTCCGCGCCACGACGCCTCCTTTAGCCTGATTGACGGAGCGATCTCGGACGGCTGGCCGAGCCGGCCGTTACGGCTCTATCCGGTCCGGGTCGAGCGCGGCGAAGTGTTGATCAACGCCGCCGCGCTGAAGCCGGATCGCGACAACTGAGGTTTTCAGCCGATCAGCTCTCGCGCCGCCTTGACCAGCGCGCCGTCGGGCTTGCGGAGTTCGGCGAGGATCGAGAAATGATCGTGGCCGGCGAGCGGCAGTAGCCGACCCGGTGCACCTGCGGCCTGACGGCGTGCGTACAAGTCCATCGAATCCAGCACCAGCGCCGGCAGTTCGTTGGCGCCGTAGGCGAGGTCGAGGCGCTTGTCGATCACCGGCAATCGCGATGGAGACAGCTTTTCGACTTCTTCATCGGTGAGTTGCAGCGCCTTGTTCAGCCCGGTATCGCGGATCGGCCCGAGATCGAACACGCCGGAGATCGACAGACCCGCGGTGACCAGCGGATGATCCAGTGTCATCGCCACGAGGTGGCCGCCAGCAGACCAGCCCGAGGTGACGACTGGCCCGGCGACGCCATGCTTGGGGCCATGCTCGGCGAGCCAGTCGAGCGCGGCTCGGCTCTCATCGACGATCGTGGCGAGCGAGACGTCGGGCGCCAGCGAGTAGCCCGGAATGGCCATCGACCAGCCGTGCGCGGCGATGCCTTCGACCAACATGGCAAAGAGCTCGCGCGAATTCTTCTGCCAATAGCCGCCATGCCAGAACACGAGGCAGGGCGCGTCGCGCTCGGCCGCGGGATAAAGGTCGATCTTGTTGTTCGGGCGTGGGCCGTAGGGCAGGTCGAGCACCGACTTCAGCGTCGCGCGTGCCTGCGCGGAGGAGTCGTTGCGTTCGGCAATCAACTCGGGGCTGTTCTTGACGGCGCTGTTGTTATCGTAGGCCGCGTCGCGCTCGCTTTGCGAAAGTTGCGCCCAATTGGTGCGGGGATCGGTAGGGCGGTCATTCGTCATTACGGCTCCATTCGGCTGTGGGCTGATGGCCGCCAGCTTTGCAGTAATGCCGCTCGCCTGTCGACCGCATTGTCCAGGCAGATGCCGCCTCGCGATTAATCAGGTCCGCAGAGACGGGTATCAGCGGTTAGAGCTTGATCGTGGAGGGGCGGCCTCGTTCCCTGGGGAGCGTCGGCTCGCGTACATTGCGAATAGTCGCCGGCGCGTGGCAACATCGGACCGCTTGAAATTTTGCTCCGTATGCCGCGGCCGCCACTCGCGCGTCATCCATGGCAGCCGCTGGCCACAGCCATTGTCACCACACTGTCACACAACCCGGCGAGAGAGTGTCGGCGATTCACGTGGGCACCCTCATGGACTATTTCAGGCGTTTCACCTTTCTGTTCTCGGCACCCACCTTCGAGGCGGATGATCTCGAGGGCATCCGATTCAACCAGATTGTCGCCGAGATCGAACGGTCCGGCTTCGAGATCGTCAAGGCGAGAAAGCTCGAAGATGCCGAGATCGCGGTGCAGACTGACGCCGCGATCGGCTGCATGGTGGTCGACTGGGGCAAGAAGGGGCTCGAGGGCAAGACTGCTGCGCTGATCAACCTGATGCGGCGGCGCGGTCTCGATTTTCCGATCGTGCTGCTGATCCGCCGCAAGCGGTTCGAGGAAGTGCCGGTCGAGGTGCTGGATTTCATCGACGGCTACGTCTTTCTCTCCGAAGAGACGCCGACCTTCATCGCGCGCAATCTGATCAGCCGGCTGAAGCAATATGCCGACACGCTGAAGACGCCGTTCTTCGGCGCGCTGGTCGACTATGCGGAGGAGGGCAACCAGCTCTGGACCTGCCCCGGCCATAACGGCGGCATGTTCTACAGCCGCAGCCCGATCGGGCGGGTGTTCATCGAGCATCTCGGCGAGGCGGTGTTTCGCGACGACCTCGACAATTCGGTGCTCGATCTCGGCGATCTGCTGACCCACGAGGGGCCGGCGCTGCGCGCGCAGAAGGAGGCCGCGCAGATCTTCGGCGCCGAGAAGACGTACTTCGTGCTCAACGGCACCTCGACCTCCAACAAGGTCGCGCTCGGTGCGCTCGTCACCGACGGCGACCTCGTCCTGTTCGATCGCAACAACCACAAGGCGGCGCACCACGGCGCACTGATGATGGGCGGCGGGATTCCGGTCTACA
This sequence comes from Rhodopseudomonas sp. BR0C11, assembly GCF_010820945.1. NCBI lineage: Bacteria > Pseudomonadati > Pseudomonadota > Alphaproteobacteria > Hyphomicrobiales > Nitrobacteraceae > Rhodopseudomonas > Rhodopseudomonas sp. BR0C11. The sequence continues at coordinate 969 of NZ_QTKI01000389.1, read as the reverse complement.
TCCCCACCGTCCGCAACGCCTGGGGGCTGATCGGCCCGATGGCATGGGATGCCCTGGACGAAGAGGCGCTACGCGAGCGCATCCGCAATCATCCGCTGGTCAAGGACAAGGAGGCGTGGCGCAAGCCGCGCCCGTTCCGCGTCGCCGTGGTCGAACAGTGCACCTATGACGGGACCATCCACAGCGCCGAGATGATCCTGCGCCGCATCGGGCACCTGTGCGACTACATCCTGTTCGACGAAGCCTGGGCCGGCTTCATGAAGTTTCATCCGCTCTACGCCGGCCGCTTCGCGATGGGGCTGGCCAACCTCGGCGACGACGCGCCCGGCATTATCGCGACGCAGTCGACCCATAAGCAGCTCGCCAGTTTCTCCCAGGCCTCGCAGATCCACATCAAGGATCGGCACATCCGCGGCCAGAAGCGGCGGGTCGAGCACCGGCGCTTCAACGAGAGCTTCATGCAGCACGCCTCGACGTCGCCGTTCTATCCGCTGTTCGCTTCCCTCGATGTCGGCGCGCAGATGATGAAGGGCCGCTCCGGCGAAGTGCTGTGGGACGATACGATCCGGCTCGGCATCGAGCTGCGCAAGAAGATCCGCGCGGTGCGGCGGGAGTTCGAAGAGAAGGAGGCGCGGGCCGAGCGGCGGTGGTTCTTCGATCCGTTCGTGCCCGATCGGGTGACGATCGCGGATGCCGCGCGCGAAGGCGCCGTGCACGACGTCGCATGGGAGGCGGTGAGCACCGACCAGCTCGCGACCGATCCGGCGTTCTGGCAAATCGGACCGAGGGCAGCCTGGCACGGCTTTGCCGATATGGCGCCCGGCTTCGCCATGACCGATCCGAACAAGCTGACGCTGCTGACGCCCGGCTTCGACCGGGCGACCGGCCGCTACGCCGAGCACGGCGTGCCGGCACCGGTGGTGGCGCAATATCTGCGCGAGAACCGGATCGTGCCGGAGAAGAACGATC
>NZ_QTKI01000039.1:0-20097 GCF_010820945.1 Rhodopseudomonas sp. BR0C11 | reverse complement strand
GTCTATGGCGTTCCGCATACAGCCTGATGTGATGATCGACATCATGCCGATACCGAACAGGACAGCGCTGGTCCTCATGGACCCGAGCGAGCGATGAGAAAATGGTTGGGCATCTGAACCTCCTGTTGCGGGTTCAGTATCAATGATGCGAGAGTTGCCCCCCGAGGAGAACAGGAACGCCCGCCTTCGGCGCATCGCCACAGGGCGGGTACTTGCATCGTCCGGTGAGCGATTGACGCCGGACGCCCAGCGCCGGCGACCACTCAATCGCACAACGGTGCAATGTTACTAACCGCGATTGATTTTCGAAGTGCTCGATACTGTCGACAAGATCTCAGGACTTCAACGCGATGTCTGGTTTCCAGAGAATGCTGCTGGTCAGTGCCGCCGTGATGCTCGCCGACCCGGTGCAGGCGCAGCTGTCGCCTAACCCGCGGGCGGTCAATGATTGCACGCTGCTGACCGACCCCACTGCGCTGCGCCGTTGCATCGAGAAGCAGCAGGGCGTCACGACGTTTTCAGAGACACCGCCGCCGCGGAGCGACGTTTCGCCCTTGCTGAAACGCGAGCGTGACTATTACCGCAACAAGGCCAACAAGCCCAAGCGCAAGCGCCACCGCATACCATGACGGCCGCATGGGCTGATCCGCACGACATCTTCGACCTGAAGCTTCAATACGCCGTCTGCAGAATGCAGCTGCGTCCGCCGGCCGCGACCGAGGCACACAGCTCCGCCTCGGCGGTCGGCTTCTTTGCGCCCTTGCGACCAGCCTCGGCACGCGACGTTGCGCGCGGGACGGTCGGCATTATCGCCGCGGCTGTCGCGCGGGGTGACGCGGCCGTTGCGAGCGACGTGATCGGCGGCTTGGCGGGCACCGCTGCCGTGATAGCCGTCGCGTCGGCCCGGCTGGCTGCCCAATCTTCGGCACTGAAGCCAGTGATACGCAGCACGTAATCCCGGGTCTCGGCAGGCAGGTCGGAGCTGCCGCGCAGCCAGGCCGATACCCGGCCAGCGCCGGCATTATAGGCGGCGGCCGCTAGGCCGAGATTGCCGAACTGGCGGCGCAAGTCGGCCAGGTAGCGTGCCGCAGCAGGGATCGCTTTGAATGGATCGAACGGATCGTCGAGCCCGCGCGCTGCGGCGGTCCCGGGCATGAATTGGGCGATGCCCATGGCGCCGGCGCGGCTCACCGCGAGCGTAAACATGGTGCTTTCCTGATTGAGCAGGCGGGTCAGGAATGCCGGCGGCAGGCCGTTGTCCTGCGCGGCTTGCGCGATCACGTGCGCCCATGGGGCGGTCGGCGCAACGGGCGCATCAAACGACGAGTCGCCGGCGCGCGCCGTCACCACCAGGCCGCCGGCCTCGGCGACGCGCTGCTGCGCCATCGCACCGCCGCAACTCGCACCGACCGCAACAAGGGCAAGCGCCACTGTCCATAACCAGGCGAGAGTGGCCCGCGCTGCCATCGTCAGCTCCGCGGCGCCCATTCCGGCGAATGATCAATCTTCTCCGCCTCGATCCGCTCCTCCTTGGTGAGATACGGTTTCATGAACGCCGGCTGCGGCTTGTCGCGGTCGAGATAGTCGCGGATCAACTTGGCTTCCATCACCGGATCGGAGAACCGCCACAGCTTGTCGCGCGCGCCCTCCATGATGGTGGAATACACTGCGAGGTCGATCGCCTGCCGCACCGCAAGCTGGGTCGGCTCGGTGCGGGTGATGCCGGCTTCAATCTGCAGCAGCTTGTCGAGCGCGACGTATTTGTACGTGTTGCCCTGCAACGACACCGAGTACACCGTCTTCGTGGTGGTGACGCTGGTCAGCACCTCACCGGTCTGCACCGAGGCGACCCGCAGGGCGACGGTTACCATGTCGCGGCGAAACTTGGTGTCGGCGCCGATGCCGAGATAATTCGCGCCGATGCCGCCGGTCATGTAGTTGGCATCGAACGCGACGATGCCGCCCTCGATCAAAAGTCCAGCGAAGCGCATCGGCGGCAGCGGCTTGGCGCGGTCGCGGTCGAACTCCTGGCGAGTGGCGCGCACCAATTGCCGCTCCTGCAGCAGATCGTTGAGGCCGTTACGCTCGACGACGCGGAACCAGGCTCCACCACCGGCGCGCTTCAACGCATCGATCGCCAGCCCGGCGCCGCCCTGGGTCACGGCACGCGAGAACACCGCCACGTTGTCGTTCGGCTCGTTCTTGCCGGTGAGATCGGGGAATTGATAGATCGCGATGTCGATCTTCTGCTTCGGCGGCGGCAAGGTCTCGAGATTGACACCTGTCGGCGACGGCGGCGTCACCACCGGCGGCTCCTCGAAGAAAGCGTCGCGGTGGCCGGGGCGCGTGCAGCCGGCGAGCAGAGCGGCCACTGCGGCGAGGCCAATGATCGATCTGAAATAACGTGTCACGCGAAATATCCTCAAACAACCTCCGGCCAACGCCGGCAGGTGAACACAGGGTCAATGCGTCACGGTCGGCAGACTGATCTGGGTGACGGTCGAACCGTCGTTGATCGTGATGTTGGTCTGACCGTCGACTTTGGCGAAGCTGATCGTGGTGCCCTGGAACGTGAAGGTGCCGCTCTGCTGCGCGTTGGTGCCGAAGATCGCCTGGGTGACCTGGTTGGCGAGCGAGGCGTAGAGCTGGCTCTGCAGCTGCTGGGCAAAGATCTGCGATTGCGTCAGCTGCTGCGGCCCGCTGGTGGGCGCCGCACGGTTGAAGTGATTGCCCGCGGTCGCCTGCTGCATCTGCCACGACCCGTTCAGCGGGCTGCCGCCGAACGCCGGATTGGTCGGGGTATAGACCAGGCTGCCTGCATCCGCCCCGGCGGCACTGGCGCACAAGGCGAAGGCAGCGAGAATGCCCGCGTATTTCATCGATGACCTCCCATTTGTACGATGACGGCCCCGCCATTGTTACCGACCTGGCTGAGGCCGTAGCTGAGATTGCTGCCGATCTGGGTGCTGCTGTAGGCGTTGCGGTTGCCTGTGACGTCGATCCTGCCGCTGTTGTTGTCGCCGATCTGACTGTTGTGCAGCAAGTTCTGATTGCCGTTGACGGTGAAGCTGGAGTCATTGCCGGAACCGAGCTGCGACTGCAGCGTCACGTTCAACGAGCCGCGCACATCGGACGTCACGGAGTTCGCATTGCCGGTCTGGCTGACGATCGCTGTATTGTGGCTGCCGCTCGGCAGCGCGCCGTCGGCGACTGCGCCCTGCTGCGCCCGGTTCACAAGATAACCGGAAAAATCGGTGTAGAGATCGGCCGACTGCGCCGATGCCATACCGACAAACACCAAGCCCCCGAGCATCGCCGCGGCTACTCGAAGCACGGCTGTTCGCATCGCTCGCGTTGATGCGGTCATTTGACTGTCTCCGGATCGAGATCGCATTGAATGGTGATGCTGCCGAACGACACATCCAGCTTGGCGGCGTATCGATTGGTGGTGCTGTAATCGAGCACGACGTTGCCGACGGTCACGCGCTGTTCGGCGGCGGCGCTGAAAGCGCCAGCTTGTTTGATCCGCGAGGTCCCGGCTGCGCCGGTCTTGTCGACGGCCAGCGTGTAGCTGCCGCCACCGTCGCGCGCCGCAGTGATGACGCCGCGCAACGTGACATGGCCGCCACTGACCGCAGCCTCGACCTCACACTGAACAACCGGCGGGACTTGATCCACAGCCATGTGACTCTCCGCGACGCGCCTACGGTCGTTTCAGTGCTGGGTCACCTTGATGACGTTGTGCACGCCGGTCTGATTGGTGACCGAGTGGTTGCCGTTGCCGGTCTGCGTCAGCGTCAGGCCGTTCAGGCTGCCGACCTGTGCGTACTGGGCCGTGTTGCCATTGCCGGTCTGTTCGGCGGTGACGGTGTTGAGCAGGCCGCCGGACTGCGACCCGTTGATGCTGTTGCCGTTGCCGTTCTGGGTCAGATAAGCGTCGTCGCCACCGCCGGACTGGCTGCTGACAATGGTGTTTCCATACGAAGTCGATGTCTGCGAATAGCGGAGATATTCGCCGGCGCCGCTTTGGTCCGACGTCACGCTGTTGCCGATGCCCTTCTGCGTCCCGGTCAACTCGTTAACACTGCCCGATTGAATGTTGAGGGCGACGTTGAACGAACCGGTCTGCGTCCCGTTGGCCGAGTTGCCGGTCCCCGACTGGAAGTTGCTGTAGCTGTTGTTGTCGCCGGTCTGCTTGATCGGCGTATCCGGCCCGAGCAGCGTGCGCTGTCCGGCGGCATTGCCGTTGTCGGTCTGCGACGAATAGAAGACGTTGCCGGAGCCGGACTGGTTGACGCCAGCGTTGAGCAGCGAGCCGTTCTGTCCAATCGTCACGTGATTGCCGTCGCCGCCGCCCTGCGCCACCGCCGCATAGGTCCATCCCGACGTCGTGGTCTGGTTGACATCGATCGAACTGTTGTTGCCCGCGCTCGACTTGTAAGGCTTCGGGTTGCGGAGCGTCGTGTCGGGCAGACTGGTGTCCTGGCGGACATAGACCATGCCGCCGTTGCCGCTCTGCGACACGTTGGTGCGGTTGCCGGCGCCGCCTTGGGCGATGTCGAACACGTTGTTCTTGCCGTTCTGCTGCAACGTGACCGCGCTGCCATTGGCAGTCCTGGCGAATGCCGTCGGTGATCGGGCCGTTGGTCCACGGAAGAATCGCGACGCCGTTCTTGGTGCCGATCTGCTGCAGGTCGACGCTCGAGTTCTTGCCCGCCTGCGACACCTCCGCCGAGTTGGCTTTACCCGACTGGAAGCCAGGCAGGCTCACGGCGAAGCGATTGTGATCGCCGGATTGCGTCACGGTCAGCGAGTTGTGGCCGCTGCCACTGCCGTTGGACTGACTGAACGGATTCGCCGCGGTGCCGACCTGATTGAAGCCGGCATGCGACTGGGTGATCGTCGCGTCCTGCGACGTACCGGACTGATCGAGATAGACGATGTTGGAATCGGCCGAGGCCGGCACGGTCTGCAGCGCCAGCGCGCTGACGGAAATCAGGAAGATCGAACGTTTCACGGCAATGCCCCCAAATCAAAATTGACCGAACACTTTAGGACTTCGAGCGGCCGAAAAATCCCGGCCGCCCTCGCGCCCGGACTGGAGCAAGGCGCGTACGCCTCACTCCGAAATCCGAACCAGGCGAGAATAGTCACTTCTGAGTGATGTTCGCGACGCTACCGATCCCGCTCTGAATCGTGTTCGACTGATTGTTGTTGCCGGTCTGGATCAGATTCAGCTGCAGACCGCTGCCGCTCTGGGAATAGCTGGCGTAATTGTTCGTGCCATAGGCAGTTCCATTCACGCCCTGATCGATGTTCACGGAGTTGCCGCCGCCATACTGGGAGCCGACGCTTCGGTTGTAGTAGCCGATCTGGTAGATCCGAGCGCTCTCGTTGCCGTACTGGGTGCTGTCGATCTGGTTGGAAGAGCCGATCTGCGAATAATCGCCCTTGTTCGTATTGCCGTACTGCTGAGACTTGATCTGATTGTAAGCGTACCCGTAGGATCCGTCGTAGTAGAGCGCCTGCTGGATCGTCAGCTGATTGCCATTGCCCGACTGCGTAGCGGTGACGTTGTTCTGGTAACCGCCCTGGCTGATGCTGAACAGATTGCTGTTCCCGCCCTGGCTGAGCGTGACATTACTCTGATAGGCGGTGCCGTTCTGGGTGATCACATCGCTCGGCCCCGTGTTCGACGTAGTGCGGCCGTTGTCGCTGCCATACTGCTGCAGCACGATGTTGCTGCCATAGCCGCTTTGGGTCAGGTGCGCTGTATTGTTGCTGCCGTACTGATAGCCGTTGGAAGTGCTGACATTCGACGTGGACGTCTGGCTCACCGAGAGATAGTTACCAGCGTCACCGCTGGCGAGGGCTGCCTGGATGAACCAGCCGTTGTTGCCAACTGAGCTGGCCGCCCCTTCCTGGGTGATGTCGGCCTTCTGCTCCGTGCCGGATTGATTGAGATACACCGTGTTGTCGCTGGCAAACGCAGCAGCCGAAGACAACGCCAGCACACTGGCCGTTACAAAAAACAGATTACGCTTCATCGACAAATACTCCCCTGTTGAAAGATCAATGCCGTATGTCCAGCGGGACTTTGCCCGCCTGGAGCCCCGAATTGTTAGGGGGAAGCCAAAGATTAAACAATGATTAAGTTGTGTCATTATGGGGCAAAACATGCTTTTAGCGATGTACACTTCATGAGTGAACTATACACTTCTAAGTAATTAGCTCCTATTTCCCGAAATAGAACAATTGATATGATCAGTCGCGCATCGATTATCTGCTACTAACCAAGTAATAATTGTTGAGACCACTAGACGGCAGCAAGATTGGACTCGCGCCATTCGAAGTTTCGGACTAGAAAACAACTAAGCGCCCAACCATGGGTGGTATCAAAATGATCCGTTTGATCTATGCGGCAGTGCTGGCTTCGAGTGTGGTCGGGGCGGCTCATGCACAGTCTTCACAGCCCGCTCCGGCGTCGAAGCCGGGGGCTGCCAACGTTGGTGGTAACCAATCACCATCAAACCCCGGGCCGGCAGCCGTCGATTCGCCGAAATGCCCGGAAGTGTGCGTGCGCGCCAACAACGAGAAGGCCTCGGCGATCTGCGCCCGCAAGATCGAGGCGCAGGCTCCCGGCGACTTCGAGTGGATCAGCAGGCCCTTCTCCGGCATTTTCCAGCAGGCCGACCCATCCAAACCGGACAACGCAATCGTCAATTATCGTGGCGACTCGATCCGCTTCCTGTCGCCGCAGAAGGAGTGGGTGCGAGTCTCGTATGAATGCGCGTTCGATGCCGAGCGAGGCGCCGTGGTCAGCGTCCGCGTCCGCCCCGGCCGGCTCGACCAGCCAATGGCGCTGCAGGCCCCGCCTGGGCCCAATGGCCAGCCGCAACAGACTGGCCCGGTCAAGGCCGGTCCATTGGCCGAGGCGATCCTGAAGGCCGCCAAGCAGCGTGGCGCACAACCGCAAAAGCCGCCGCCCCCGCCCAAGGTCGGCGAACCAAGCCCGATCGACTTCACCCAGATCGATTCCCGCCGCGGCAGTTGGTGAATGCTGCGTCGGCGCAGCGATGCGCTCGTCCGCGCAAAGCAGCGGCCGCGTCGTGATGCTAAGAAACGAAGAAGGGATCGGGAAAAGCGAGGGGAAATCGCTGGAAATCTTGGTCGGAGTGGCAGGATTCGAACCTGCGACCCCTGCGTCCCGAACGCAGTGCTCTACCGGGCTGAGCCACACTCCGACAAGAGGCCCGGCTTATAGCGTCCGCCTTCCGGCTTCGCAAGCGTTCCAATGGGGATAATGAGAGGATTTTTATCCAACCGCCGCCCTCCGGTCAGGGGCGGCGGTCGCGGGCCTGAAAGCTCAGCCCTGGAGGGGCTCGAAGCCGTAGAGACGATAGGCGTTGTCGGTGAAGACGCGGTCGCGCGCGGCCGCGTCAGGCACCCAATCGGCGAGCAGATCGAGCAGCTCGCCGACATTCATCATGTGCTGCCAGGTCGCGACATGCGGCCAGTCGCTGCCCCAGACGCAACGATCCGGCGCCGTCTCGTGCAGCAGGCGGGCAAACGGAATGGTGTCGAGATAGGGAAATCCCGCGACCGTATTCCGATAGGCGCCCGACAGCTTGACCCAGGCGCCATCGCGCACCAGCGACACCAGCGTCTGGAAGCCGGGATCATCGATTCCCCGCGACACCGGGAAGTGCCCCCAGTGATCGACGATGAACGGCACCGGCAGATCCCCGAGCTGCGGCGCAAGCGGCACCAGATCCTTGGCGTCGATCAGGAACTGCAGATGCCAGCCGAGCTCCTTGGCCATCGCCGCATATTCGCCGACGCGCTCGAACCCGATGCCGCCGCCATACAGGATGTTCAGGCGGAGGCCGACAACGCCGGCATCCTTCAGCGCCGCCAGCTCCTTGTCCGGCAGCCCGAGGGGGATCACCGCAATGCCCTTCAGCCGCTCGCGGTGGGCCTGCAGCGTCTCCAGCATCAGCCGATTGTCGGTGCCGTGCACGCTGACCTGCACCAGCACGCCGTAGGTCATGCCGGTGGCGTCGAGCATCGCCAGATAGGATTCCGGCGTTGCGGCGGGCGGCGTGTAACTGCGGGCGCCGACGAACGGATAATTCGGCGGCAGCCCGATGACGTGGGCGTGGGTATCGACCGATCCGGGCGGGACGACGTAACGCGTCGGCCGTCGCGGCGCCGGATCCGGCCCCGGACACGCCGGAGCCGGTTCCTTGGACGTATCAGCCTTACTCATCGGCGCTCAGCACCGTGCCGCGGGTCTCCGGCAGAGCATAGGCGGCGGCGAAGAACAGTACATAGGCGAACACGGCGAACAGGCAGATCGCATTGGCGAGCGTCGTGACCTGCGACAGATAGCCGACCAGGAACGGGAACAGCGCGCCGACGCCGCGGCCGAAATTGTAGCAGAAGCCCTGCCCCGAGCCGCGCAGGCTGGTCGGGAACAGCTCGGTCAGGAACGCGCCCATGCCCGAGAAGTAACCCGAGGCGAAGAAGCCGAGCGGGAAGCCGAGCACCCACAGCATCTCGTTCGACAGCGGAAGCTGGGTATAGGCGAGCACCACCACCATCGCACCGAGCGAGAACGCCAGGAACAGGCTGCGGCGGCCGAACCGATCGGCGAACCATGCGCCGACCAGATAGCCGACGAACGAGCCGACGATCAGCGTCGCCAGATAGCCGGTCGAGCCGACGATCGAGAGCTTGCGCTCGGGGGTGAGGAGGCGCGGCACCCAGAAGGTGATCGCGTAGTAACCGCCCTGGCAGCCGGTGGCGACCAGCGAAGCCAGGATGGTGGTCTTGAGAATCCGGCCCTGGAAGATCGCCAGGATCGAGCGGCTGCCGCCCGCCGCGGTGGCTTTGGCGCGGGCTTCGACGGCGACCTGCGGCTCCTTCACATAAGCGCGCAGATACAGCACCAGCAGCGCCGGCAGCGCGCCGATCGCGAACATCCAGCGCCACGCCTGATCGGCCGGCAGCAGCGAGAACAGCGCAGCCTGCGCCAGCACCGCCATGCCCCAGCCGACCGCCCAGCCCGACTGCACCGAGCCGACCGCACGGCCGCGATACTGCGGACGAATCGTCTCGCCGATCAGCACGGCGCCGGCCGCCCATTCGCCGCCGAAGCCGAAGCCGAGCAGCGCGCGCAGGATCAGCAGCTGTTCGAAGTTCTGCGCGAACGCGCAGAGCAGCGAGAACAGCGAGAACCAGATGATGGTGAGCTGCAGCGTGCGAACGCGGCCGATCCGGTCCGCCAGATAACCGGCGGCCCAGCCACCGACCGCGGAGGCCAGCAGCGTCACAGTGCCGGCAAGGCCGGCCGAACCGGCGTCGACCTTCCACAGCGCGATGATCGTACCGATCACCAGCGGGTAGATCATGAAGTCCATGCCATCGAGCGCCCAGCCTGTGGCACAGGCCCAGAACGTGCGCTTCTCGGTAACGGTCATGTCTTTGTAGAAGCCGGTCAGGCTGGTGTCCGTAATCGGCGCGACCGTGCTCGAAGATGTCGTCATACGTATCCTCCCTCGCTCGCCTTCACCGGGCGATCGCTCACGGCCGACAGATTTCCCAATCGCGACAACGCGTCTGCCGGAAAATTGTCAGCGTCCCGCGGTGTCCGCGGCTTTCTGTCGAAAAATTACTCGCGCCCGCGCTGCGCCCGGCGATACCGGGCGGGGCTTTCACCGGTGACCTGCCGGAACGCGACACCGAAATGCGACTGCGACGAGAAGCCGACGCCGAGCGCGATCTCGACGATCGGCAGATCCGACGTCTCAAGCAGCCGCCGGGCGGCGGCGACACGCTGTTCCACCACGAAACGATGCGGCGTCATGCCGGTGGAACGCTTGAAGCTGCGGATGAAGCAGGACGGGCTCATGCCCGCGACCTCGGCCATCGCCGCCAGCGTGATCGGCGCGCCGAGATCGGCACGGACGAACTCGGCAATACGGTCGCGGACCGGCGCCTCAAGCGGTGCAGATTGGTCCGCCGTCGCGGCGCGCGGCGCCGAATAGCGGTCGGTCAGATGCAATGCGAGCGTATAGGCCAGTTGTTCGGCCAGCAGCGCATTCGGCCGGTCGCCGCTATCGCTTGCCTCGACCAGGCGCTTGGCCGACACTTCGAGCAGAGGATCGTCAACGTCCCACGCGGTGTCGCGCAAGCTGATCGGACCGGCGGAGCCCAGCGACGCCCCCACTTCTTTCAGCAGCGGTTCTCCGAGATACAGCAGCAGCAGCTTGCCCCATTGGGTGTCCGGGATCGCATCTACCACCACGCGCCGGCCCGGTTGGCCGATGCGAAACCGCCCGGACCGCACCGGCGCGTCGCGGCGCACCTTGCCGTTTTCCATCAGAACGTGGCGGCGCACGTCGTACAGCGTGATCGCCACGGTCGGCACCGGCAGCTCGCCGAATTCGTAGATATGCGGCCCCGTCACCTCGCTGACGGCCGCGGCAAATCCCGTGGTCGACCACAGATCGATCAAGGCCGATTGCCTTCGGCCGGTGACGCGTTCGGCATGAAGGAGGGGATTGAGCTGCATCAGAAGGGGCGCCTGTTTGAACGAACTATCCTCACTCTATATTGCAGGGGCTTGCAAGCCCCGGGCCCGAAACGCCACCTAACCTGCGAGTTTGACGGGGGTTTTCGCGTGCGGACGGGCCGGATTCGCGGTTTGCGCGAGGCCGTCAGCCGCAAAGCACGGTCGCATAACTTCCTCGCGCGGCGCATCGCAGCGCGTCGACTTTGCTACTTCGCAACCGCGCGATTTGCGATATGAAACCCGAAATGATGCTCGACCTGATCACCAAGACGCTGGCCGCGACCGATGCGGACGAAGCTGCGCGCGTGCTGCGCGGCGGCGGGCTGGTCGCGTTCCCCACCGAGACGGTGTACGGGCTCGGTGCTGATGCGGCCAATGCTGAAGCGGTGGCGCTGCTCTACGCGGCGAAGGGTCGGCCGTCATTCAATCCATTGATCGCTCACGTCGCCAGCCTCGAAGCCGCACGCACGATCGCGCGGTTCGATGCCGCCGCGCAGCGCCTCGCCGAAGCGTTTTGGCCCGGACCGCTGACGCTGGTACTGCCGAAGGCGACGAATTGCTCCGTGTGCGATCTCGCCACCGCCGGCCTCGACAGCGTCGCACTCCGCGTGCCGTCGCACCCCGTGGCACAGGCACTGCTGCGCGCCTTCGGCGGCCCCGTGGTGGCGCCGTCCGCCAACAGATCCGGTCACGTGTCGCCGACCACCGCAGCGCATGTCGCGTCCGATCTCGACGGCCGGATCGACGTGATCGTCGACGGTGGGCCGGTGATGGTCGGCGTCGAATCGACGATCGTCAGTTGCCTCGGCGCACCTGTCCTGCTCCGCCCCGGCGGCGTGCCACGCGAAGCGATCGAACGCGTGCTCGGTCAAAAGCTGGGCGCACCAGCAGCAACTAACAACGCCAATGATCACGCGCCGCTGGCGCCGGGCATGCTGGCGTCGCACTACGCGCCGCGCGCAACGGTGCGGCTGAACGCGACCGAGGTGAAGCCGGGCGAAGCTCTGCTCGCATTCGGTCCTGATGTGCTGCCGGGTACTGAGACGGCCGTCGCCGTGCACAACCTGTCGCCGCGCGGGGACCTCACTGAGGCTGCCGCACATCTATTCGGCGCTCTCCGCGCGCTCGATGATCACGGTGCTCGCGGCATCGCGGTGATGCCGATCCCGCACCACGGGCTCGGTGAAGCGATCAACGATCGCCTGCGCCGTGCAGCGGCACCGCGCCCATGACCAACAAACAAACCCATCGCGACGTCGTCGCAAGCGAAACGAACCGATTCACAAGCGTCTAAGACGCGCTTCGCATCGGCTCGCTTCGCTCCTCGCAACGACAGGGAAGAGGAAACACCATGAATATCGTCAGCCCGCTCTCGCCCGCACCTCTCTCGCCCGAACTGATCGCGCGCTTCACCGCGATCGTCGGCGATAAGCACGCGCTGACCGATCCTCTCGAGCTCGAAGCCTACATCACCGAGGAGCGCAATCTGTATCGTGGCCACTCGCCGCTGGTGCTGCGTCCGGGTTCGACCGAGGAAGTCGTGGCGATCTGCAAGCTGGCGAACGAGGCGCGCGTCGCGCTGGTGCCGCAGGGCGGCAACACCGGGCTTGTCGGCGGACAGACCCCGCACAATGGCGAGGTGGTGATTTCGCTGAAGCGGATGGACAAGATCCGCGAGGTCGATACCTCGTCGAACACCATGACGGTCGAAGCCGGCGTGATCCTGCAGCGCGCGCAGGAGAAGGCCGCGGAAGTCGACCGTCTGTTTCCGCTGTCGCTCGGCGCCCAGGGAAGCTGCACGATCGGCGGCAATCTCTCGACCAATGCCGGCGGCACTGCGGCGCTGGCCTATGGCCTCGCACGCGACATGGCGCTCGGCGTCGAGGTCGTGCTCGCCGATGGCCGAGTGTTGAACCTGCTGTCCAAGCTGAAGAAGGACAACACCGGCTACGATCTGCGCGATCTGTTCATCGGAGCCGAAGGCACGCTCGGCATCATCACTGCGGCAACACTGAAGCTTTTCCCGAAGCCGCGCGCGGTCGAGACCGCGTTCGTCGGGCTGCAATCGCCGGATGACGCGCTGAAGCTGCTCGGCATCGCGCAAGGAGAGGCGGCCGGCAACCTGACCAGCTTCGAACTGATCGCCGAGACCCCGCTCGATTTCTCCGTGCGCCACGCCAACAACCGCGATCCGCTCGAGGCGCGCTACCCGTGGTACGTGCTGATCGAATTGTCGTCGCCGCGCGACGACGCCCGCGCCGCGCTGGAGTCGATCCTCGAGCGCGGTTTTGAAGACGGCATCGTGGTGGACGCGGCGATCGCGAGTTCAGTTCAGCAGCAGCAGGCGTTCTGGAAGCTGCGCGAGGAGATCTCACCGGCACAGAAGCCGGAAGGCGGCTCGATCAAGCACGACATCTCGGTGCCGGTCGCCGCGGTGCCGCAGTTCATCGAACAAGCCAACGCCGCGGTGGTGGAACTGATCCCAGGCTCTCGTCCGGTGCCGTTCGGCCATCTCGGCGACGGCAACATTCACTACAACGTCACCCAGCCGGTTGGTGCCGACAAGGCGGAATTCCTGGCGCGCTGGCACGACGTCAACAAGGTGGTGTTCGACGTCGTGCTGAGGCTCGGCGGCTCGATCTCGGCCGAGCACGGCATCGGCGTGATGAAGCGCGACGAACTCCCCGAGGTGAAGGACAAGACCGCGATCGAGCTGATGCGATCGATCAAGGCCCTGCTCGACCCGCACGGCATCATGAATCCCGGCAAGGTGGTGTAGCTCTCTCCACCGTCATTGCGAGGAGCGAAGCGACGAAGCAATCCAGCGCTCAGTGCTCGGCACTGCTGGATTGCTTCGCTTCGCTCGCAATGACGTTGCTAACTGCCGTCAGAACAACGAGCCCTGCCCGCTGTCATCCGCCGAGATCTTGGGCCCCGCCGCGCGCTTCGGTGGCGACGGCTTCGCCACGGCTGGCGGCGGAGCCTCGACCTCCTCCGCGGTGATCGGCAGGATCAATTGCGGATTGTCATTGGCGGTGCGGTTGACCGCGGTCGACACCGGGTGCCAGACGAACTCGCCCTCGCCCGGCGGGCGTAACAGGGCCATCACCTCCCCGGCATCTGTTTCATCGGTCTCAAGCCAGCGCACGAATTGATGCGGCGCGATCGTGACCGGCACGCGGTCGTGCAGATCGGTGAGGCCGCCGCGCGCCGCGGTGGTGATGATCGCCACCGTATCGAGCTCCTCGCCGTTCGGGCCGGTCCAGGTCTCCCACAGCGCCGCAAATCCGATCGGGCCACCGCCGGCCGGATGGATGAAGTACGGCTGCTTGCGCGAGCCGCCGGCCTTCCACTCGTAGTAGCCATCGGCCGGTACCAGGCAGCGCCGGCGCCTGAACGCGTTGCGGAAGGCCGGCTTGTCCTGGACGGTCTCGGCGCGCGCGTTGATCAGCAGCGAAAACGTCCGCGGATCCTTCACCCAGGACGGGATCAGCCCCCAGCGCATCAGCCGGAACCGCCGGGCGCCTTCGTCGACGACCACCACGGGAATCGGCTGGGTCGGGGCGATGTTGTAGCGTGACGGAAAATTAGGCTGATCGGCGTAGCCAAAGAGCTGTCGGATAGCGGCGGGAGCCGAGGTGATCACGAAGCGTCCGCACATGCTGTCAGGACCCGGTGGCGTGTTCAGTGCTTGTTAACTTCGGTAAACAAAAATGCCGCCGATGGCGTCGAGTGAATCCACAGCTGTGCAAAGTGCGCCCTCCCGTTACGACGAGGCGCGCGCCGCTCAGCTTGCTGCCGCCAATATCAATCCGAAGACCGGGCTGGCCACCGACTACCTGAATCATTTCAACGAAGCCGTGATGCTGCTCGAAATGATTCCGGACATGCCGGAGTGCTCGGACGATTTCCTGTCGTGGCATCCCCTCTCCTACGCGGAACACTTCAAGGCCTCGAACTTCAAGGCCCGCGATCTCGCAATCGAAGCCTATGACACGGCCGATCCCGGGATTAGATCGGATTTCGACGACATCACCAACAATATGACCGCGATCTTGACTGCGGTCGGCGAAGCGATGCGCCAGGCCTCGCAGGACGCCACCCGGGCCAAGCTCGCCGAGAGCGCGGTCGGCTGGATCAAGCCGTTGATCGGCCGCGCTGGCGGCATCATCAACGGACAGGGCTGCGAAGCCGACGTCGACTTCATTATGGCGCATTGATCGCCGTGACCGAAGCCGCACCGGCGCAGCCGCGCCATCCGCAATTGGCCGTCAGCGCCGCGATTTTCCGGGAGGGCCGCCTCCTGCTGGTGCGCCGGGCAAGGATGCCCGGCAAGGGCCTGTACTCGCTGCCTGGCGGCCGGGTCGAATTCGGCGAGACGCTGGAGCAGGCGGTCGTGCGGGAAGTCGCCGAGGAAACCGCGCTGTCGATCGAGATCGTCGGCCTTGCCGGCCGGCGCGAGGTGCTGCCGTCCGCCGCCAGTGCGGCCGGGCATTACGTCATCATGGTGTTCGCCGCGCGCTGGGCAGGCGGAGAGCCGCAGCTCAACGGCGAACTCGACGACGTCCGCTGGATCGGCCCCGACGAACTGGCCAACTTCTCGACCACCGAGGGGCTGGCCGAGCTGGTCGAAGGTGCCCGTGAGTTGATCGGAACCTGATGGCTCGTTCGGGAACCGGCAACTTCTTGCTGCGGCCGATGAAACGGCCTATCAGGCCGGCCATGCTGAAGCGTTCCCTTGTCGTGCTGATGATCCTCGCCTGCTGCGGGCTCGCCCCGGCGCGCGCCGAGGATGGCGCGGCGCCGTTCGACGCCGAATTGCAGCGGCTGGCGGAGATTCTCGGGACGCTGCATTATCTTCGCGGGATCTGCGGCGGCACCGACGGCGCCAAATGGCGCACTGAGATGCAGGCGCTGATCGACGCCGAGACCCCCTCGGGCGAGCGCCGGACCCGGCTGATCGCCGCTTTCAATCGTGGGTACAACGGGTTCCAGCAGACCTACCGAACCTGTACGCCGGCCGCGACCGTGGCGATTCGGCGGTATCTGGAGGAAGGTTCGAAGCTCTCGCGCGACCTGACCGCTCGATACGCGAACTGACCGCTCTATGGCTGCGGGTTTATCCCAGGCCGTTAACCTTTCCTAAAGAACTGCCTAGGCGTTCGGCAGCCGCGTGCTAACACTACCCCATCGCGCTTCGCGGTGGAGCGCGCCGAGACTGCTGAAGTTCATGAGCCTGACGACCTTCCCCATCGATCGCGAAGTGCAATCCGACCGAGAGCAGAAGCAAACTGCGCTCACCTATCTCAGCGAGGCATGGGCCGAAGCCCTGCACGACGGGGTCGACGGCGATTGCCTGGCGCAAGCCAGCCTGTTCACTGCTTTTGCCGAGCTCGTCGCCACCTATGGCGAGGATGCGGTGGCCAAGTTCGTCGAAGGCCTGCCCGGCCGCGTGCTCAACGGCGAGTTCTCGGTCGGCTTGGCGAAGCAATAACGCGAATCAGTCGGCGACCATCAGGTGCGGGCGAACGCCTGCAGTCCCTTGAATGTCAGCCGCTTCGGATCGCGCACGCCGGCGAGATAGAACCGCCGGATGAATTCGGCCACGACGGCCCGGTCATAGCCGGTCAAGGCGACGATCGCTTCGACCGCGGTCTTTTGAGCTTCCATCTGGAATCCCCTTTCGGCGTATCGGTCAATCGACGATCCCGGCGATCGTGCGACGCGAAATGCTGCGCCTGTTGCGTTGCTTTCCTGTTAACCACCGGTCCTGCCGCGACCTCGCGCGGGCCGAATCGTTCTGGCCTCGATCATCGCGGATGATGATCGCGCAGTGGATACGCAAAATACCCCACCGGAGTTCCACGGAGGCACGGACAAAACGACGCGGTGCTAACCGGAATGACCGCTGATCATCTAGGCGGCTGCGGCGGGGATCAACGAAGACGGCTGATGGTTCGCGAGATCAGTCCGCGCCGTCACAGGTCGTCCTGATCCACGGCAAGGTATCTGGAGGCTGTTACTACGCAGTGACCTGGAACCTGCGTGCCGGTTACCAGGACTTCGTAAGGGGCGTCGTTTGACCTCAACGCCAAGGCGGAGCGGCCGCGTGTGACGCGGCAGCCCTAGAAAACAACGCTGCTGGGCGCCGCGCCGCTTACGGCTTCAACGTCTCGAGAAACCGCACCGGCTCGCCGCGCGAGGGCGTGGTCAGTTCGCCCTGCCACATCACCTTGGCGCCGCGCACGAAGGTGCCGACCGGCCAGCCGGTGACGCGGACGCCATCATAGGGCGTCCAGCCGGCGCGCGAGGCGACCCAGTCGTTGGTGATGGTCTCGCTGCGCTTGAGATCGACCACCGTGAAGTCGGCGTCGAATCCGGCGGCGATGCGGCCCTTGCAGGCGATGTTGAACAATCGCGCCGGTCCGGCGCTGGTGAGATCGACGAAGCGCGCCAGCGACAGCCGGCCGGCATTGACGTGATCCAGCATGGTCGGCACCAGCGTCTGCACGCCGGTCATGCCCGACGGCGATGCCGGATAGGTCTTGGCCTTTTCTTCCAGCGTGTGCGGCGCGTGATCGGAGCCGAGCACGTCGACCACGCCCTGCGCCAGACCGTGCCAGATGCCGTCGCGGTGCCAGGCATCGCGCACCGGCGGGTTCATCTGCGCTTTGGTGCCAAGGCGCTCGTAGCACTCCGGCGCCACCAGCGTCAGGTGATGCGGCGTCACCTCGACCGACGCGACATCCTTGTGCTCGCGCAGAAATTCCATCTCCTGCCGGGTCGAGACGTGCAGCACATGGATGCGCTTGCCGGTCTCGCGCGCGATCGCCACCAGCCGCTGCGTCGCCTGCAACGCGGCGACGTCGTCGCGCCACACCGGATGCGAGCACGGATCGCCCTCGATGCGCTCGCCCTTGCGGTCGTTGAGCCGGTACTCGTCCTCGGCGTGGAACGCGGCACGGCGCTGGATCACCGACAGGATGCGCTTGAGGCTCGGATCGTCTTCGACCAACAGACTGCCGGTCGACGAGCCGATGAACACCTTGACGCCGCAGCAGCCACGGGCGCGCTCGAGCTTAGGCAGTTCTTCGACATTGTCGCGGGTGCCGCCGATGAAGAACGCGAAGTCGCAATGCATGCGGTGCTCGGCGCGCTTCACCTTGTCGGTGAAGGTTTCTTCGGTGATCGTCAGCGGATTGGTGTTCGGCATTTCGAACACCGCGGTCACGCCGCCCATGACGGCGCTGCGCGAGCCGGTTTCGAGATCTTCCTTGTGGGTCAGGCCGGGCTCACGGAAATGCACCTGGCTGTCGATCACCCCTGGCAGCACGTGCAGGCCACGGCAATCGATCGTCTCGCCGGCTTTTTCGGCGCTAAGCGAACCCAGCGCGGCGATGCGACCGTCCTTGATGCCGATGTCACCGACGCCCTCGCCGTCCTGGTTGACGATGGTGCCGCCCTTCAGAATGGTGTCGAATGTGCCGGTCATGACGTCCTCGGGTGCCCGTTTTGGCGCGACGCGGCGCGAGTCTTGCAAAGCCTTGTTGACCAGCGCCCGGCCGCCTAACTTGGGATGTCTTAGTCGGCCGGACCGTTAACGCAAGGATGTTTCCGGCCGGCGTCACGAGAGAGATCAATGAAGGCAGCCTTCCTCGCCGACCGTGGCGTTCTCAAGATCAGCGGCCCCGACGCGCGGCACCTGCTGAACGGCCTGGTCACCACCGATCTGAACAGGCTCGAACCCGGCGCCGGGCGTTTTGGCGCCCTGCTGACGCCGCAGGGCAAGATCGTCACGGATTTTCTGATCACCGAGTTGGCGGCCGAAGACGATGGCGGTTTCCTGCTGGATTGTCCGAAACCGCTCACCGAAGCGCTGGCCACCAAGCTGAAATTCTACAAGCTGCGCGCCAAGGCGCTGATCGAGAACCTGTCGGACCGGCTCGGCGTGCTGGCGCTCTGGGGCGGCGAACCGTCGCAGCCGCCGGAGATGGGATTCCGCGATCCGCGCGGCGATCAGCTCGGCTGGCGCATCCTGGTGCCTGAGATCCTGGCCACCGCGACCGCCGAGGCACTCGGTGCCACGATGGTAGCGGCGGACGAGTACGAGGCACATCGCATCGCCTGCGGCGTCCCGGCCGGCGGCCTCGACTTCGGTTATGCCGACGCGTTTCCGCACGAAGCCAATATGGATCGTCTGTCCGGCGTCGATTTCAACAAGGGCTGCTACATCGGACAGGAAGTGGTGTCGCGAATGCACCACCGCGGCACCGCGCGCACCCGGATCGTGCGCGTCACCTTCGATGGCCCGGCGCCGCAACCGGGCAGCGAGATCACCGCCGGTGAAAAGAGCGTCGGCACGATGGGATCGTCGGCCGCCGGCCGCGGGCTGGCGCTGCTGCGGATCGACCGCGTCGCCGAAGCGCGCGAAGCATCGCTGCCGCTGAGTGCTGGCGGCGTCACCTTGCAGATCGCCGATCCCGAGGAGCTGACACCGGCGCAGCGGAAGACCGGCACATGACCCGCTCCGCACGCGTCGGAGCTGACGGCCTCGTCCGCTGCCCGTGGCCGGGCGACGATCCACTCTACGTCGCGTATCACGACACCGAATGGGGGGTGCCGGAATACGACGACCGCGCGCTGTACGAGAAGCTGATCCTCGACGGCTTCCAGGCCGGACTGTCGTGGATCACCATCCTGCGCAAGCGCGATAACTTCCGCCGCGCCTTCGACGATTTCGATCCGGCCAAGATCGCCCGCTACGACGCCGACAAGGTCGCGGCGCTGATGAACGACGTCGGTATCGTCCGCAATCGCGCCAAGATCGAAGGCACGATCGGCAGCGCCAAAGCGTGGCTCAAGATACAAGAAGAAGGTCCGGGCTTCTCGAAGCTGCTGTGGGACTTCGTCGGCGGTGCGCCGAAGGTCAACAGCTTCAAGACCATCGCGAGCGTCCCGGCCTCGACCCCACTGTCGGTGAAAATTTCCAAGGATCTGGCGGGACGCGGCTTCAAGTTCGTCGGCCCGACGATCGTGTACGCCTTCATGCAGGCGGTCGGGATGGTCAACGACCATCTGGTCGACTGCCACTGCCACGCCACCTGCGGACAGATGAAGAAACCGGCGCGGCGTTCTGCGGCGCCGGTGAAGAGAGCTCCGTTACGTCAGCGCTGAAGTCTCTCAGCGCTGTCCGGCGACCCGCTTCATCACCAGTTCGGAGAGGCTGACGACGAGTTCCTTCAGCGTCTCGTTTTCCTTCTCCAGATCACGCGGCGCGATCGTTGGTGCGGTTTGTTCGTCCGCATCATGGCACTGCAATCGCTCCCCATCGCGGCGATCCAATCTCCCCATCGTGTATCCCCCTTGGTGCAATACGCCCACCAGCACAAGGACACCGATCGTACTCTCAAGATCGTGCAGAACTGGGCCGAGACGGTGGCTTAGTTCGGGCAAGGCTGCCTATATGGCGGTCACATCGCTGCGGCTGCCGCGGCGCGTCTGCACAACTGTCCCATTCCGAA
>NZ_QTKI01000388.1:0-4589 GCF_010820945.1 Rhodopseudomonas sp. BR0C11 | reverse complement strand
ATCAGGAACGGTTCTTGGGCGAGCCGGCCGTCCGGCGTCAGGCCCACCCGGATCACGATCTTGACGTTGTCGGACGGCGACAGGCCCGCCGGCAGCGCCGCACAGGCTTTCAGCCGCTTGCGCAGCGCTGCCACCGCATCGGCGCTGATATTGGCGACGGTCTCGGCCGGCGCGTCGAAGCCCCCTTCGGCCGGCAGCCCGAGCGCCACCGAGTATTTCACGGTGATGTCTGGCTCCTGCGGAATCGCCGGCGGATAGGGCGCAGCCGCTCCCTGCGGGGCCGGCTGAGGCTGCGGTGCGGGCTGGCGTTGCGGCGGAGGCGTCGGCGCTTGGGCGCTGTGCTGCGGTGGCTGCGGAGCGGGAGCCGGAGGCTTGGTCTCGGGCGGTTGCAGCTTGGCCGTGGGGGCGGGCTGCTGTTTGGGCTGTTCGGTGGGCGCCTGCGACACCTCGAAATTCGGCGTCGGCTGCTCGACCGGCTTCGGCTCGGGCTCCTTCTCAGGCACCGGCGGCGGGGCTTCGTCGGCGGTCACCACTTCGACTTCGATCCGCTGCTCCGGCACTTCGGCGAACGGGTGGACCTCGGCGAGCAGCAGGACCGTGCCGACCAGCACGACATGCGCCAGCACCGAGACGGTGGCGCCGGCCCGGTGCGAGGTGGATGACGAGGTGGGATCAGAACCGGGCTGCATCGCCGCCAGCATAGCGCGGCAGGACGACGGAGCGGAGTCGTTCTTGGCAGCCCGCGGTGGATCAGAGGTCACACCCCCGCCGGCAGGCGGCGGAGGTGTGGAAAGGTCGGAGCGGCTCAGGCCGTCGCGGCGGCGGCCTTCGGCTGCGACGGCCAGTAGCGGTCCTTGAGGTGACGCTTGACCAGCTTGCCGGTCGGGGTACGCGGCAGCTCGGCCTCGAAGTCGACCGAGCGCGGGCACTTGATCGGCGACAGCCGCTCGCGGCAGAACGCGATCAGCTCGGCCGCCCGCTCGCTGCTCGGAGCGGCGCCGTCGCGGAGCTGCACCACCGCCTTGACCTCTTCGCCCATCTCCGCGTTCGGCACGCCGAACACCGCGACGTCGGCGACGTCCGGATGGGTCAGCAGCACGTCCTCGGTCTCCTGCGGGTAGATGTTCACGCCGCCCGAGATGATCATGTAGCTCTTGCGGTCGGTGAGATACAGGAAGCCCTCGTCGTCGAGATAGCCGACGTCGCCGAGCGTCGACCAGCCTTTCTCGTTGTAGGCCTTCTTGGTCTTGTCCGGATCGTTATGATAGCTGAACGACGGCGCGTCGGCGAAGTACACGGTGCCGATCTCGCCGACCGGCTGCTCGTCGCCCTCGTCGTCGAGGATCTTGATGGTGCCGACCACCGCCTTGCCGACCGTGCCGCGATGCGCCAGCCATTGCTGCGAGGTCGAGACCGTGACGCCGTTGCCTTCGGAGCCGGCATAGTACTCGATCAGGATCGGCCCCCACCACTCGATCATCTTGGCCTTGACGTCGACCGGGCAGGGCGCCGCGGCGTGGATCGCGCCCTTTAGCGTCGACACGTCATAGCGGCTGCGGACCTCGTCGGGCAGCTTCAGCATGCGCACGAACATCGTCGGCACCAGCTGCGACTGCGTCACCTTGTACTTCTCGACCAGCGCCAGGAACTGCTCGGCGTCGAAGTGCTCCATGATGATCGAGGTGCCGCCGAGCGTGGTCGCCATCATGTTGAAGCGTAGGGGAGCGGCGTGATACAGCGGCGCCGGCGACAGATAGATGCTTTCGGCGTTCATGCCGCACATCTTCTCGCACAATAGGCGCAGGAATGGGCTCGGCACGTCGATGGCATTGCCTTCGAATTCGCGCTTGATGCCCTTCGGCCGGCCGGTGGTGCCGGAGGAATACAGCATGTCGTAGCCGGCGACCTCGTCGGCGATCGGCGTGGTCGGCTGCGCGGCGGTTTCCTGCTCCCACGAGCGGAAGCCGGTGATCGGCGCATCGACCATGTAATACAGCGGCGCGCCCGGCGCGTCCGACAGCAGCGACTTCATCGTCTCGCTGCCCTGCGCGGAGGTGATCACCACCTTGGCGCCGCAGTCCTGCACGATGTAGCCGATCTCGTCCTTGGTCAGGTAGCGGCTGATCGCGGTGTAGTACAGGCCCGCGCGCTGCGCCGCCCAGCAGATCTCCATGAACGCCAGCCGGTTTTCCATCAGCAGCGCGATGTGATCGCCGGCCTTCAGCCCCAGCGACCGGAACAGATGCGCGCCCTGATTGGAGCGCTCATCGAGCTGCCGATAGGTGATGGCCTGGCCGGTCGAAGCCATCCGGTAGGCGACTTTGTCGGGATTGGTCTTGGCGTGAATCGACGGATGGGTCATGGCAGTTTCCTCTTTGGTGATGCGGCGGATTGGCTCCGCTCTGTCCGGCACTGAACCTCATGGTGAGGAGCGCGCCGTTCGGCGCGCGTCTCGAACCATGGGGTGTAGGGCTCATCCTTCGAGACGCCCGGCTCAGCCATTTTGGCTGTGCCGGGCTCCTCAGGATGAGGCCTGCTGCTTGTTGTCTTTACAGCCGCTCGACGATGGTGACGTTGGCCATGCCGCCGCCTTCGCACATCGTCTGCAGGCCGTAGCGCTTGTTGTTCTGCTTCAGCGCGTGGATCAGCGTGGTCATCAGCTTGGTGCCGGAGCCGCCGAGCGGATGGCCGAGCGCGATCGCGCCGCCGTTGACGTTGAGCCGCGCCGGATCGGCGCCGGTCGCCTTCAGCCACGCGGTCGGGATCGAGGCGAACGCTTCGTTGACCTCGAACAGATCGATGTCGTCGATCTTCATCCCGGCCTTCTTCAGCGCGTATTCGGTGGCGGGCAGGGGGGCTTCCAGCATGATCACCGGATCGCCGCCGCGCATCGTCATGTGGTGGACGCGTGCCAGCGGCTGCGCGCCGAGCTGCTTCAGGCCCTTCTCGTTGACCACCACCACGCCGGAAGCACCGTCGCAGATCTGGCTGGCGGTCGCCGCGGTCAGCTTGCCGCCATTCTCGTTGATCAGCTTGACGCCCTTGATGCCGTCGAGCGTGGCGTCGAAGCGGATGCCTTCGTCGATGTGGTGGATATCGGTCGAGCCGTCGGCGCGGGTGATCTCGAGCGGAATGATCTCGTCCTTGAACTTGCCGGCCTGAGTCGCGGCGATCGCGCGCTGGTGGCTGTTGAACGCGAATTCGTCGAGCTCGTCCTTCGACAGGTTGTACTTGTTCGCCACCATTTCGGCGCCGACGAACTGGCTGAACTGGATGTTCGGGTAGCGCTCTTCCATCTTCGGGCTCTTGTAGTTACCAAGCCCGGCCTTGGCGGCGAGGATGCTCGGCGAGCCCATCGGCACGCGCGTCATCGATTCGACGCCGGCGGCGATCACGATATCCATGGTGCCGGCCATCACCGCCTGTGCGGCGAAATGCAGCGCCTGCTGCGACGAGCCGCACTGCCGGTCGACCGACGTGCCCGGCACGCTTTCCGGCAGCTTCGAGGCCAGCACCGCGTTGCGGCCGATATTGACGGCCTGCTCGCCGCCCTGGCCGACGCAGCCCATGATCACGTCTTCAATCTGATCCGGCGCGGCGCCCGAACGGTCGACCAGCGCATTGATGACGGAGGCGGCGAGATCGACCGGATGCCAGCCGGCCAGACGGCCTCCCTTGCGGCCGCCGGCAGTGCGAGCAGCGGCGACGATATAGGCCTCGGCCATGTGTTCTCTCCCTGAAAATGGTTGTTGGGTACGGGTTTCGGACCGCCGCGATTTAAGTGGTGGGGGAGGATTTAGTCAATCGATCAATTAACGCTTGAGCCACGTCAAACGATGCTGTAAGTCCGACAGCAATGGCAGCGCATCTCAACCATTCTGCGGCTACTAAAGTACCGGCGGCGAAAAACTCCACCGCCGAGAAGCTGTTGGTTGCCGCCGGCGAATTGATGATCGAGCGTAACTCGGTCGAGATCTCGCTGGCCGATATCGCGCAGAAGTCCGGCGTGAACGCCGCGCTGGTGAAGTATCACTTCGGTAACAAGGACGGTCTGCTTCTGGCGCTGCTCGAGCGCGATGCGTCGAACGAAATGACGCATCTCGATTTCCTGCTGACGCAGCCGCTGTCGCCGACCACCAAGATGAAGCTGCACATCGCCGGCATCATCAAGGCGTATCATCAGTTTCCGTATCTGAACCGGCTGATCCATTACTTGCTGCACGGTTCGAATCGCGAAGCCGCCGACGAGGTCACCAAGTTCTTCGTCGGGCCGCTGCTCGATTTTCATCGCCGGCTGCTGGCGGAGGGTGTCGCCACCGGCGACTTCCGTGAGGTCGATCCGGTGCTGTTCTACACCACGCTGATCGGCGCCTGCGACCATCTGTTTTTCGGTCGGCAGACCATGATGCGTGCCGCTGGCGTCGGTCCGGTGACCGAAGAAGTCTGCCGCGCCTATGTGGCGCATATCGAAAAGATCGTCCTCGGTGGGTTGCTGTCGAACAGAGCGCGTCAGCCTTCCGCCGCCGGATCCTGAGCTAACAAAAAGAAGAAACGACCCCACCCAACTACAGAGACCTTTCAATCAAGAC
>NZ_QTKI01000387.1:0-4594 GCF_010820945.1 Rhodopseudomonas sp. BR0C11 | reverse complement strand
GGCCGGGCGGCCTGACCGGCGCCACGGCGGGTGGTCTATAACAGCTATCGGCTTCCGGCATGGCAACCGCCGATGCCGAAAAACCGTGAGTCGGAATCAGGTCGGCAGCGTCCGCACCAGGTCGGTCAGAATCCGCATGCTGTGCTGCGCCAGCGGCGTCGGCCGCCGCGTCGCAGAGACGACGAGGCAGAGAGCGCTCGCCGGCGCGGGCTCGATCAGCGGACGCATCACCAGCTCGGCCGCCCGCGGCGAGGCGGCCACCCCGCTGCGCGTCAGCACCGCGTGGCCATAGCCGGCGCAGACCAGTTCGATGATCGACGGTACGCTCGAGACTTCCCAGGCGATGTCGAGCTTGACGCCGGCCAGCGCCGCCTCGTTCTCCAGCAGCCGGCGCATCGCGTGCACCCGTTCGGGCACGATCAGCGGATATTTCGACAGTTCCTTGAACGGCAGCGGTGCCGCGGCGGTGCGGCGCTTGCCGGCGGGTGCGTAGCTGACCAGCCCGAGCGGCTCCTGCAGCAGCGGCGTGATGTCGATGCCAGATTGCGCATCCGGATTGTAGACGAGACCGACATCGGCGCGGCCGGTGGTGACCCATTCGATGATGTGCGACGACAGGCCTTCGACGATCGCCAGCCGAGCCGATGGCAGAGTGCGCTTGAAATGGTCGATCAGCGGCAGCGTCAGTTGCCGCGCAATCGACGGCGGCAACCCGATGGTGACGCGGCCGACCGGCGCGTCGCGGCTGGCGCCCAGATCCTCGCGGGCATGCGCGACCATCTGCATGATCGCCACCGAGTGCTCGAACAGCCGTCGTCCGGCCTCGGTCAGCGCCACGCCGCGGCCGTTGCGCAGGAACAATTGCTGGCGCAGTTCGGTCTCCAGCCCGCGCACCTGCCGGCTCAGCGCCGGCTGGGCGACATCCAGCACCATCGCGGCCTTGCTGAAGGAGCCGAGCTCGGCGACATGCATGAAATATTCGAGCTGCTTGAGGTTCATCGCCTGATCGCGGGCCCGCCGCTATTGCCGCTCGATGCCGGACTGCTCGATCACGGCGCGCCATTTCTCGATGTCGGCGCGCAGCCG
This sequence comes from Rhodopseudomonas sp. BR0C11, assembly GCF_010820945.1. Taxonomy (NCBI): domain Bacteria; kingdom Pseudomonadati; phylum Pseudomonadota; class Alphaproteobacteria; order Hyphomicrobiales; family Nitrobacteraceae; genus Rhodopseudomonas; species Rhodopseudomonas sp. BR0C11. Next base: position 3,508 of record NZ_QTKI01000387.1, on the reverse strand, counting down.
TGCCGCCAACTGGTCTGGTGTCGACGGTTTGGCGTCGATGCCGAGTTCGAGCATCTTCTTCTTGAGGGCGGGATCGGCCAGAATCTCCTGCAGCGCCGTGTTCAAGGCGCCGATCACGCCGGGTGGCGTGCCGGCCGGTGCAAACAACCCGTTCCAGGATTCGATGCTGGCTTCGATGCCGCTCTCACGCAGAGTCTGAATGTCGGGCGTGATCTTCGAGCGCAGCGGCCCGGTCGCTGCCAGCGCCCGGATCTTGCCGTCGGCGAGATTGCCCTTCAGCGCCGAATAGCTGTCGATCGTCAGGTCGACGCTGTCCTGCAGCAGCGCCACCAGCACTTCCGGCGTTCCGCGAAACGGAACGATCACAAAGTCGACCCCGGCCGCAGTCTTGAACAACGCCGCGGCGAGGTTTTGCGTGCTGCCGGTGTTGATGGTGCCGACATTGAGCGCGCCGGGCTTCTGCTTCGCCGCCTTGATGACGTCTTCCAGCGTCTTGAACTTGGACTCGGCGCGCACCGCGAACAGGAAGTCGAAGGTGCCGAGGCTGGAGATCGGCGCGAAATCCTTTACGGGATCGAACGGCAGCTTCTTGAACAGCGACACGCTGATCGCGGTGCCGTTCGACAACAGCGCCAGCGTGGTGCCGTCGGGCGGTGACGAGATCACCGTGCGCGCCGCCGCGATGCCGCCGGCGCCCGGCTGGTTCTCGACATAGAAGCGCTGGCCGAGCTTGGTGCCGAGCTGATCGGCGATCAGGCGCGCTGTGATGTCGGCGACACCGCCGGCCGCGAACGGCAGCACGATCCGTACCGGGCGGGTCGGATACAGGCCCTGCGCCCGGGCGGGCGACGGAATCCTCGCCGTCGCCAAGGCTGCGGCAGCGGTGGTCAGGACGGCCCGGCGAGACAAAACAATACGTCGGATCAAGCTCATGGCGCGACGATAGTCCAACTGAACCGGATTTCACAGCGACCGCTGCAATTGACCTGATGCAGCCGGACCGTCAGAATCGTGCGTAACGAACGGGAGGGGCTCGCGCCTGCGCCGAGCTGTCCGCCCGACTGAAGAAGTCTTTCCGAGGAACGTTGTGGAGTCCCGATGTCACAGCCGCCGCTGTTTCGCCCGTTCACCCTGCGCGGCATCACCGCCAAGAACCGCATCCTGATCTCGCCGATGTGCCAGTATTCCGCGGTCGATGGCGTGGCCAACGACTGGCACCTGGTGCATCTCGGCAAATTCGCCCAGGGCGGCACCGGCATCGTGATGGTCGAAGCGACCGCGGTAACCGCCAACGGCCGCATCACCCATGGCGATCTCGGACTGTGGAACGACGACCAGATCCGGCCGCTGGAGCGGATCGCCGCCTTCCTGCGCGACAATGGTGCGGTGCCGGCGATTCAGCTCGCCCACGCCGGCCGCAAGGCGAGCATGCAACGGCCATGGTACGGCAACGCCGCGCTGACCGCGGAGGACATCGCCCGCGGTGATCAGCCGTGGGACATCGTCGCGCCCAGCGCGATCCCGATGGACGAAGGATGGCTGACACCGCAGGAACTCACCGACGACGATCTCGATCATCTGCTCGAGGCTTGGCGCAGCGCGACGCTGCGCGCGGTCGAAGCCGGGTTCGAGATGCTCGAAGTGCACTGCGCCCACGGCTATCTGCTGCACTCGTTCCTGTCGCCGCTGTCGAACAAGCGCACCGACGCCTATGGCGGCGACCGCGCCGGGCGGATGCGGTTTCCGCTGGAGGTGATCGAGACGGTGCGCGCCGCCTGGCCCGACACGCTGCCGCTGGCGGTACGCGTATCGGCGGTCGACGGCGTCGATGGCGGCATCGAGCTTGCCGACTCGGTGGTGTTCGCGCGCGAGGCCAAGGCGCGCGGTGCCGACATCATCGATTGTTCGTCGGGCGGACTGCTCGGATCGGCAACCGCCAACCGGATTCCGCGCGGTTACGGCTTCCAGGTGCCGTTCGCCGAAACCATCCGGACCGAAGCCGAGATCCCGACCATCGCGGTGGGGCTGATCATCCATCCGGATCAAGCGGAGAAGATCGTCGAGCAGGGGCAGGCCGATCTGATCGCGATCGGCCGTGAGGCGCTGTTCGATCCGAACTGGGCGCTACACGCGCAGCTCGAACTCACCGAAGGCGATGAGGTGTTCGCCGACTGGCCGAAGCAATATGGCTGGTGGCTGGAGCGCCGCGAGTCGGGTCTGCGCAAACTCGACGGGCCGAAGCTGCCGTTCCGGCGGAGCTGAGAGATCAGCCGCGCCGCCTGAAAACGCGGATGGCCGGGACGAAGCCCGGCCATGACGACGTTGGTGTAGACGCAAATTAGAGCGACGCTGGCAGGATGGGTCGAGCGCAAGCGAAACCCATCGAACCGATCGTCGCGTCAGGTGGGACTCGCTAAAGCTCACCCCATCCGACGACGTTAACGAGTCGTTACCAGCCGCAGCCGCCGCAGCGCGGGCGGACCGGCGCGTAGTAGCCGTAGCCCGGCGACACCATCTCGACGCGCTCGCGGGTGGCGTATTGCGGCGGAATGCGCTCGTATTCGACGCCGCCGGGAGAGACCATCACGGTCTTCGGCACCATCACGGTGCGATACTGCGGCGGAACGCGATGGGCGACCACGCGGCCCGGGTTGACCATCACCGTCTCCTCGACGGTGCGGTACTCCGGAGCAACGTATTGCTGCTGATAGCAGGTGTAGCACGGCGGCGGGGCGCAGCCGTAACAAGCGGAGGCTGCGGTCGGCAGCGCGACGGCCGCGCCGGCGACGACGGCGGAAGCGAGCAAAGCGGCGGACAAACGAGACATGGACGATCCTCAGCGTCAATGAAATATCGCCGCATGTTTGGTTGTGATCACGACGTCCGTCAACGATCGAGCAGAATCAACCTTTACGAAGATCATTAACGGCGCGGCTTGGTAACCACTTGGTCATCAATTCGCCGCGCGCTGCGGACTACGCCGCCCGCACCGTTCGGAGGAAGTGGGCGACTTCGTCCTTCAGCCGGGTGCTGTCATGCGCCAGCGACTGCGCCGCGGACAGCACCTGCGCCGAAGCCGAGCCGGTCGCCGAGGCGCCACGCTGAACCTCGACGATGTTCACCGAGACCTGATGGGCACCTTCGGCGGCATGGTGCACGTTGCGCGAGATTTCCTGGGTCGCGGCGCCCTGTTCTTCCACTGCGGAGGCGATCGTTGCGGCGATCTCCGACATCCGCGCGATGGTCTCGCCGATCTGCCGGATCGCGCTCACCGACTGGTCGGTGGCGGTCTGAATGCCGCCGACCTGCTGGCTGATCTGGTCGGTGGCCTTGGCGGTCTGTTCGGCGAGTTGCTTCACTTCGGCCGCCACCACGGCGAAGCCACGGCCGGCTTCGCCGGCGCGTGCCGCCTCGATCGTAGCATTCAGCGCCAGCAGGTTGGTTTCGGCCGCGATGGTGTTGATCAGTTCGACGACGTCGCCGATCCGCGATGCGGCTTCGGACCGGT
>NZ_QTKI01000386.1:0-4594 GCF_010820945.1 Rhodopseudomonas sp. BR0C11 | reverse complement strand
GTGCCGGTGTAGCCGTGTTCGGCGAATAGCCGTGCGGAACGGCTGAGAATGCCGCGGCGTTTATCGTCGTAGTCGGTGGCTCGCGTGCGCGCCATGGTGCGTTTAGATCCTATCCGCCGAGGCGCGCTGCGACGCACCACGGGTGTCTGGTTCCGACACTTGCATTGACCGTCCAATTGGTCAATTATATTTCCAACAACGCCGGAGGAGATCGCCATGTACACCCAGGCACTCAACGTGTCCGACGGTGACGAGCGGAACATCGAGGACGCCGACCGCGCCGCGCGGTTCCAGGCGCGGATCGATGCCGAGGAGCGGATCGAGCCCAACGATTGGATGCCGGCCGCGTACCGCAAGACTCTGGTGCGCCAGATCTCCCAGCACGCACATTCCGAAATCGTCGGGATGTTGCCCGAAGGCAATTGGATCACCCGCGCGCCGACGCTGCGGCGCAAGGCGGCGCTGCTCGCCAAGGTTCAGGACGAGTGCGGCCATGGCCTGTATCTCTACGCCGCCGCCGAAACCCTCGGCGCCTCGCGCGAAGAGCTGGTCGATCAGCTGCTCAGCGGCAAGGCGAAGTACTCGTCGATCTTCAACTACCCGACCCTGACCTGGGCCGACATCGGCGCGATCGGCTGGCTGGTCGACGGCGCCGCGATTATGAACCAGATCCCGCTGTGCCGCTGCTCCTACGGGCCCTATGCGCGCGCGATGATCCGCGTCTGCAAGGAAGAGTCGTTCCACCAGCGCCAGGGCTACGAGATCATGCTGACGCTGGCGAAGGGCTCGGCCGAGCAGAAGGCGCTGGCGCAGGACGCGCTGAACCGCTGGTGGTGGCCGTGCCTGATGATGTTCGGCCCGCCGGATCAAGCCAGCCAGCACAGCGACACCTCGACCAAGTGGAAGATCAAGCGGTTCTCCAACGACGAGCTGCGCCAGAAATTCGTCGATGCCACGGTGCCGCAGGCGCATTATCTCGGTCTGACGCTGCCTGATCCCGATCTGAAAAAGAACGACGCGACCGGGCATTGGGAGTACGGCGCGATTCCGTGGGACGAATTCAAGCAGGTGCTCGCCGGCAACGGGCCGTGCAACCGCGATCGGCTGGCGGCGCGGCGCAAGGCCCACGATGACGGCGCCTGGGTGCGCGAAGCGGCCGCCGCCTACGCTGAGAAACGCAAGAAGAAACTGGCGGCGTAATCGCCGCGACGATCCTTCGGGGAGGACATCACGATGACCACGCCGAACACGCAGCTGTGGGAGGTCTTCATCCGCAGCCGCAACGGGCTGGCGCACAAGCACGTCGGCTCGCTACACGCCGCCGACGCCACGCTGGCGCTGCAGGCCGCGCGCGACATCTACACCCGCCGTGGCGAAGGCCTGTCGATCTGGGTGGTGCCGTCGAACGCGATCACCGCCAGCGATCCGGCCGAGGCCGGCATGCTGTTTGAGCCGGCGGAGAGCAAGATCTATCGCCATCCGACGTTCTACGACGTGCCCGACGAAGTCGGGCATATGTAGGCGGCGGGCTGCGCTCGCCACACAACAAGACGTCATCCTGAGATGCCGCCACGGAGCGGCGGCCTCGAAGGATGATCCACAAGCCTCTCCACGTCATTGCGAGGAGCGAAGCGACGAAGCAATCCAGCGCTGTGCACTGAGCTTCTGGATTGCTTCGCTTCGCTCGCAATGACGGGGACAGGTCGACAGTTCAGTTCAACGCATCGAGCTTGGCAGCCATGTCCACCACCATCACCGCCACCCCCCTGTTCACCTACACGCTGCGCCGCGCCGATGATGCGCTCGTGCTGGGGCATCGGCTGTCGGAATGGTGCGGGCATGCGCCGATGCTGGAAGAGGACATGGCGCTGTCGAACATCGCGCTCGATCTGATCGGCCAGGCGCGCGAGCTCTACAGCTACGCCGGCCTGGTCGAGGGGCAGGGCCGCGACGAGGATCGGCTCGCGTATTTGCGCGAGGAGCGGCACTACCAGAATCTGCTGCTGGTCGAGCAGCCGAATGGCGACTTCGCCCGCACCATCGCGCGGCAGCTGTTCTACTCGGCATTCGCCGATCCGTATTGGCGGGCAATGATGCAATCCTCCGACGCCACGCTCGCCGCAATTGCCGCCAAGTCGGAAAAGGAAAGCGCCTATCACCTCCGCCACGCGGCCGAATGGATGATCCGGCTCGGCGACGGCACCGCCGAAAGCCACAGCCGCGCCCAGGATGCCGTCGACGCGTTATGGGCGTTCACCGGCGAGCTGTTCGAGACCGACGACGCCGAGCGCCGGCTGATCGGGAGCGGCGTGGCGATCGATCCAGAGAGCGTTCGAGGCACTTGGCAGAGCACGATCGACACCGTGCTGCGCGAAGCGACGCTGACGGTGCCGAGCAATCCATGGATGCAGCAGGGTGGCCGCAGCGGCCGCCACACCGAGCATCTCGGCCGGCTGCTCGCCGAGTTGCAGCACATGCAGCGGACCTATCCGGGGCTGACATGGTGACGCTGACGGGCAGCGACGCCGAGTTGCAGCAGCGCGCCTGGGACGCGGCCGCGACGGTGTGTGATCCGGAAATTCCGGTGCTCAGCATCGCCGACCTCGGCGTGCTGCGGGAGGTGCGGGTCGAACAGGGCCGCGTCGAAGTCGCGATCACCCCGACCTATTCGGGGTGTCCTGCGATGAACATGATCGCGCTGGAGATCGAGACCGCGCTGGCGCGCGCGGGCATCGAACGAGCGCGGGTGACGACCGTGCTGGCGCCGGCGTGGACCACCGACTGGATGAGCGAGGCCGGTCGCGCCAAGCTCAAGGAGTACGGCATCGCGCCGCCGCAGGCGGCTGGCTCGCGCCGCGCGCTGTTCGGCGCGCTCGAGATCGCCTGTCCACAATGCGGCTCGGTCGACACCGAGCAGCTGTCCGAATTCGGCTCGACCTCGTGCAAGGCGCTGTGGCGCTGCAAGAGCTGCCGCGAACCATTCGATTACTTCAAGTGCCATTGAGCGCCGCCATGAACATCTCCGCCAGCATTCCGCGATTTCATCCGCTGATCATTGCCGACCTGCGCCGCGAAGGGAGGGATGCGATCTCGCTCAGCTTCACGGTCCCGCCGGAGCTGGCGAGCGCCTACCAGTTCGTGCCTGGCCAGTATCTGACGCTGCGCACCACGATGGACGGCGAGGAAGTGCGGCGGTCCTATTCGATCTGCTCCGGCCCGGACGACGGTGAGCTGCGGATCGCGGTGAAGAAGGTCGACGGCGGCGCATTCTCGGTGTGGGCGACCGAGGAGCTGAAGGCCGGGGATACGATCGAGGTGATGACGCCGACCGGCCGGTTCGGCGCGCTGCACGCTGCCGAAGAAACGCGCACCTATGTGGGCTTCGCCGCCGGCAGCGGCATCACGCCGATCCTGTCGCTGATCAAGGGCGTGCTGGCGCGTGAGCCGGGCAGCCGGTTCTTCCTGTTCTACGGCAACCGCACCACCGATCAGATTCTGTTTCGCGAGACACTGGAGACGCTGAAGGACCGCTACCTCGACCGGCTCGCGGTGTTTCATGTGCTGTCGCAGGAAGAGCAGGACGTGCCGGTGATGCAGGGCCGGCTCGACCGCGACAAGGTGCGGCTGCTGCTCACCGCGATGGTGCCGGCCGCGTCAGTCGATCATGTCTTCATCTGCGGTCCGACCGGAATGAGCGACGACGTCGAGCTGACCTGCCGCGATCTCGGCATCGCCGCCGAGCGGATCCATGTCGAGCGGTTCGTTTCAGGGCTCGGCGGCAAGCCGCGGCCGAAGGCGGTGGTCGAGCCGGGCGCGCCGCCGAAGGCGATGGCGTCGCTGATCATCGACGGCAAGCGCCGCGAGGTGCCGGTGGCCGAGGGCGAAGCGATCCTCGATGCCGCGCTGCGCGCTGGCGTCGATCTGCCGTTCGCCTGCAAAGGCGGGATGTGCTCGACCTGCCGCGCCAAGCTGGTCGAGGGCGAAGCCACGATGGACCTCAACTACTCGCTGGAGCCCTGGGAGCTCGCCGCCGGATTCGTGCTGACCTGCCAGGCCAAACCGACCACCGACCGGGTGGTGGTGGACTACGATCATCTGTGAGCGGAGGCAGCAAAGCTCGGCCTATCTGCATCCCGAGGCGCCACGTATCGTCATTGCGAGCCGAAGGCGAAGCAATCCAGCGCCACGCTGCGTGAATCTGGATTGCTTCGTCGCTTCGCTCCTCGCAATGACGTTGACGATACCGGTCATTCCGGGGCGCGCGTAGCGCGAACCCGGAATCCAGAGGTTGTGGAACGATAAGGCTGAACAGCTCGAGATTCCGGGTTCGCTCACTTCGTGAGCGCCCCGGAATGACGACGGGGCGGGCTTACGGCTTCGCCGGATGGATGAACGGCCAGGGACTGGCTTCGCTGTCACGCGGCAAGTCGATGGCGATCAGCTGCGGGCCGCCGGCGGCGAGTGCCTTTTCCAGCGCGGGGCGGAAATGGTCGGGCGAGGTGACGCGTGCTACACCGACGCCGAACAATTCCGCCAGCTTGACGAAATCCGGGTTGACCAAATCGGATGCCACCACGCGGCCGTCGAACAGATT
>NZ_QTKI01000385.1:0-4598 GCF_010820945.1 Rhodopseudomonas sp. BR0C11 | reverse complement strand
ATCACCGTCAGCACCATTTCGCGCTGGCGTTTCTCGATGTCGACAATTTCAAGCATATCAACGATTACTACGGCCATGCGGTCGGCGACGCGCTGCTGGTCGGGATCGCCAAGCGGCTGTCGCTGGAGCTGCGCGACACCGACGTGTTGTCGCGGATCAGCGGCGACGAATTCCTGCTGCTGCTCGATCCGATCACCAGCGAGGCCGAAGTCGCTAGTCACATCGAATTCCTGCTGCAGCGGCTGAAGGCGCCGTTCTATATCGACGGCACCGAAGTGTTCGCGTCGGCCTCGATCGGCATCAGCCTGTATCCCGAGCACGGCCGCAACTACGAGGCGCTGCGGCAGAACGCAGACATCGCGATGTACCGGGTCAAGAGCGACGCCAAGGGCGCCTCTGCGATCTTCAACATCGCGATGGAGCGCGAAGCGCTGGAGCGGATGGCGGTGGAGCAATCGCTGCGCCAGGCCATTCTCGACAGGCGTTTCTGCTGTGCTTTCCAGCCCAAAGTCGATATCCGCACCAGCGAGATCAAAGGCATCGAAGCGCTGGTGCGGCTGCGCGACGATAACGGCGTGATTCAGGCGCCGGGCACCTTCGTCGATCTCGCAGTCGAACTCGGCTTGATCGACGAGCTGACCCATCTGGTGCTCGCCGAGATCATGAAATCGATCGATCTGATCAATGCCACCTTCGGCGAGCACGCCAGCATCAGCGTCAACGTCGCCGCCAAGCAAGCCGGCTCGCCGGACTTCATGCGCTCGTTCTGCGAGGCCCTGGCCGCAACCGAATGCCCGAAGCGATTCATGGTGGAAATCACCGAGGACGCATTCGTCGCCAAGGCGCACTTCCAGAAAGAGATCCTGCCGATGCTGCGAGAGATCGGCGTCGGCATTTCGATCGACGATTTCGGCATCGGCTATTCGTCGCTGTCGGCGCTTGCGGACATCACCGCCGACGAGATCAAGATCGACCGCTCCTTCATCACGGACATTCACAAGCGTCCGCGCAGCCAGGGCATCCTGCGTGCGATCGAGTCGCTCAGCGACGCGCTCGGCATGACGGTGATCGCCGAAGGGATCGAAACTTTCGAAGAACTCGCATACCTGCAGGCGATGACGCGGATCCGCTACGCGCAAGGCTATTACTACTCCAAGCCGGTCTTCCTGGAAGAGTTGCGGCCGCCGACCGTTCCGGTGTTTACCAACGGCCGTCCCGGCGCGCCCGGCCGCCATCTCGAACAGGCGCGTCAGCCGCTGACCCGCACCAGCTACGCGCGGGGCTGAACCGCACGATCAGCACTGCGCTACGCGGCGATAGAACCGCATTCCGCACAGCGAACAAACGCCTGATTTTGCTGGCTTGTCGGCCGTTACCTCCGGTGATGTCCGGGGTCTTTTGCTTGATCTATCGCAATGTGATTGGGGGGACGTTCGGCGATTGTACCGTCACCGTCAGACCTCTTGGAGGGCGAAATGCCTGCCCATAGCCGCCCCTATCCGCTCGTCGACCGGCTGATCGAAACCTTCGCCGACTGGCTGAAGCATCGCCGTGAAGTCGTCGAGATGTGCCAATTCGACTCTGCGGAATTCGGCCGTATCGCGCACGACCTCGGCGTCACTGCGTCGGATCTCGACGAGTTGGTCCGCCAGGGTCCGCACAAGGTTGAAGAACTGCCGCAGCTGCTCAAGGTTCTCGGAATCGACGAGGCCGCGATCGCCCGTGCTCAGCCGCTGGTGATGCGCGATCTCGAGCGCGTCTGCGCGCTGTGCCGTCACAAGGCGGAATGCGATCACGACATCGCCGACGGTTCGCTCGCCGAGCACTACCAAGCGTACTGCGCCAACAAGGTGACGCTCGACGCGCTGGACAAGGACTTCCACGTCGCGCCCGGCACGGTCCGTCACTAATCGTGACGATGTCGCAGGGTTGGTTCCGACTCCCGGCCACTGGATTTCTCATCATCGCGGTGCTGCTGACGGTTCGGCTGCACCGCGCGGATGCCGCCGCCCCGCAGGACGGCGTCTCCACCGGTCATAAGCTCGCCGCGCAGTGGTGTGCGGAGTGCCACGCCATCGAGCCGGACGATGCCCGCGACGGCAAAGGACCGGGGTTCTCCCGAATCGCCAATTTGCCCTCGACCACCGCGCTGTCGCTGGACGTGTTCCTGCGCTCCAACCACACCAACATGCCGAACTTCATCATTGCGCCCGGCGATGCCGCCGAGATCGTGCAATACATCCTCAGCCTGAAGCGCAATTGATGCGGTCGCAGCGACGCCGCGCGCCGGCGCCACCGACCTCGGCGGACCGCTCCGCCGCCCTTCCCGCCTGAGAGCCGCGTATGGATTTCGACCACAGCGACAAGGTGCAACGGCTGCGCGCGCAGCTTTCCGACTTCATGCGTTTCCACGTCGAGCCGGCCAACGTCGCCTGGCATCGTGAAGCGGCCGCGGGGCACTATCCGCTGGGGCTGATCGAACGACTGAAGTCGCGGGCGTTCTCCGAGGATCTGTGGAATCTGTTTCTGCCGGGCCTGCGAGATGAGGATCCCGGCCAGCGTCTCAGCAATGTCGAATATGCGCCGCTGGCCGAGATCATGGGCCGGGTGCATTGGGCGTCGGAAGTGTTCAACTGCAACGCGCCCGACACCGGCAACATGGAGCTGCTGCATCTGGCAGCGACGCCGGAGCAGCGCGCCGAGTGGCTCGATCCGCTGCTGATCGGTGAGATCCGCTCCTGCTTCGCGATGAGCGAGCCGGATGCCGCCTCGTCGGACGCGCGTAACATTCGCACCACCATCACCCGTGACGGCGACGACTACGTCATCAACGGCCGCAAATGGTTCATTACCGGGGCCGCGCATCCGAACTGCAAACTGGCGATCGTGATGGGCGTCACCGGCGATCACCTGCCGGCGACCTCGACCGAGCGGCACTCGATGCTGCTGGTGCCGATGAACACGCCGGGCCTGTCGATCGTCCGCAACATCCCGGTGATGCACTATCACTCGCCGGAAGGACATTGCGAGTTGGTGTTTCGAAACGTCCGGGTACCAGCCGCCAATCTGCTCGGCGAGGAAGGCAAAGGCTTCCGCTTAGCGCAGGACCGGCTCGGGCCCGGCCGGGTGCATCATTGCATGCGCACCATCGGCCAATGCGAAGTCGCGCTCGAACTGATGGCGGAGCGCGCGCTCGAACGCGAGGCGTTCGGCAAGCACCTCGCCGACTTCGCGAATATTCAAGACTGGATCGCCGAATCGCGGCTGGAGATCGATCAGGCGCGGCTCTTGGTGATGCACGCGGCGCACCGCATGGACCGCGCCGGCAATGCGGCAGCGCGGGTCGACGTCTCGGCGATCAAACTAGTGGCGGCGCGGCTGCAAACCCGGATCGTCGATCGCGCCATGCAGGTGTTCGGGGCGATGGGCCTGACGCCGGATACGCCGCTGTCTTACTTATGGACCTGGGGCCGCGCGATGCGGTTTCTCGACGGGCCGGATGAGGTGCATCTGCGCGTGGTGGCTCGCGCCGAGCTGGCGAGGGCGAAAGCGCAGGCGGGCCAAAATGCCCACCACTTCGTTCCGCCGTCGCAATTGCTGCCCGAGTGATCAGCGCCGGGCCGGCTGCGCCATCACGGTGACGATCCAGCGCGGGGTCTCGCCGGTCTTGTCTTCCTTGACGGCACGGACGATGCCGGTGACCGAGGAGCCGCCGACCTTCAGCGTCGCGGCGCGGCCGCTGAACTGCGCGATCCGCGATCGGCGCGCTTCTTTCAAATCCGTGGTTTCGAGCGTCTGCAGCATGGGTATTCTCCCCTCAGGCTCGACTATTCGCAGTCGTCGTTACGCAGTGATTAAGCTGATCGCTGGTAAGAATACCGGTCAGCACCCGACAAAAGGCGAATACCCCGCAGTGGGAGCTTTGCAGCGCATCGGTCAGGATGCCGCACCCGGCCACCTATTCGTTCGACCAGAACGTCCGCCAACCACTTTCATCCAATGATCACTGTCAGCAATTCGCCTGACTGGCAGCGTTTTCGCATTTGCCTTATTCAAAAAGAGCTGGGAATCGGCACGCGTCGATGTTCCGCAGGCGGTGATCGTGAGCGCAGTCGAGGATGACGACCTCCGCAACAGCGAGCGCGTGCCTGGCTTGTCATTCCACCTCACCCGCGACGACCGCGCGTGAGCGAACCTGAAAGGGCACCCGCGAGCGCCGGGTGACGAAAGGTAAATCAATGCAATATTGGATCGGTGCTTTTGCAGTCGCCCTGGTGGTCGTGATTGGCTACGCGGGCGGCCCTCTCGCCGCTGTCATCACCATCATCGCCTTCCTGGTCGCGCTGTTCCTGCTGTGGGCGCGCGAACTCGGCTTCAAGGGCGCTTGGGAGAAGTTCGGCCTGCAGACTCTCGAGCTCCCGCTGAAGGTCGACAACTGGGATCGCTTCAAGCTGATCTTCGCCGACGAGAACAAGCTGGTGAAGGCCTGCGCCACGGCAGTCGCGCTGATCGCCCTGGCGATGATCCTGCCGCGCAATCTGGCGGCGCTGGTGTATCTCGCCGCCGCCGCGTGGGGCGTGTTCGAAGTCTACCGTGCC
>NZ_QTKI01000384.1:0-4616 GCF_010820945.1 Rhodopseudomonas sp. BR0C11 | reverse complement strand
CGGGTGCAGGGCGCGGGCCGGGCGGCGGCGCTTCCTTCTTCTTTTCCTCGGACGGGGCTGGCGCTGGGCCGCCCTGCACCGCCTGCGCGAGCAGCATCGGCGCGGACGCGCTCTCGGCCGCCGCGGGATGACCGATCAGCGACCCAAGCGTCAGCGCCGTGGTCGCGAGCAGTGCAACATTTAGCTTCGTCATCAAACAGACCCTCAATGGAGCAGGCGGATGTCGCGCGACGCAGTCGAACGGTGATCCGCCGTGTTCCGATGAACGACAAGGCGTGAGGCTCAATTGTGGCAACCGGCTTCAGCCGAGAAGAAAAAATTCCGCCGCGTGCGAGGCTCGAACGCGGCGGTATTCATCACGAGTTCAGGACTGGGATGAGCAGTACGGCGACAGATGACTGGTTGGTACACAGCGTACTAACACGCACGCAGTGACGTCCTGACGATCAGCGAGCGCCGACCTCACGCCACGCCAGGATTGGGAGCGCCGGGACCGGGAGGCGATCGCACCGGCAGTTCGTCCGGCATCTGTCCAGGGAGTTCATCCGGCTGCGGCGGCGCGCCCGGCTCAGTGATCGGCGGTGGGATATCCGGATTTGGATTGCCCGGCGGCTGCTCCAGCGGCGGCTCGGTCGGCGTACTGGGCGGCACCTCCGGCGGAGGCGTCGCGGGTCCGGGATTGTTCGGGACTTCCTGAGGCTCGCCGGGCGCCATTTAGATCGCCACCTTGGCGTTCTCGCCGAGATCGGGCCGACCGCCGGTCGCAGCCGCCACCATCATCTTGGCGTAGCTCACCAGGGTGCCGGGCGAATCCCAATACTCGGCTTCCTCCGGCGTCACCTTGAGCACACGGATGTTTGGATCATCCGGGCTGTCCCACCACGCCTTGGCCTCGGTGCCGAACAGCTCCTTGATCTTGGCGCGGTCATCGCTAATCGCCGCATAGCCTGTGACCGAGACATACTTCTGCGCGCTGGCGTTGGCGAAGCCGAGATTGACGTGGTGATCTTGCGCGATCTCCTCATCCTTGTGGCGACGGACGTCGGTGAGGAAATAGATCGCGCCTTCTTCGGGCCTCACATAGGCGGCCATCGGGCGCGAGCGGATCTTTTCGCCGTCGCGCGTCGCCAGCATCGCGAAGGTGATCTTCTTCATCAGATCCCAGGCGTGCTGCGCATTGCCTTCGTTCATCCTCGCCGCCATCTCGCTCTCCCTTGTTCGTCAGCGGCGATAACGATCGCTTTGCGGCGATGTTCCGCGGCGGCGAGGCGACGAGGCTGCGCCGTCAATTGCGAGGAGCGCAGCGACGAAGCAAGCGAGAACGCTCGTGCAAGGGGCTGGGTTGCTTCGCTTCGCTCGCCATGACGACGGAGAGATCCGCGATCAAAACAAAACGGCCGGGCTCTGGCCCGGCCGTTGGTATCGACGATAACTTGCGCGCGTCAGATCTGGCGTTCGACCAGCTTGAGCTTGAGGTTGGCGATCGCTTCCGACGGGTTGAGACCCTTCGGGCACGCCTTGGCACAGTTCATGATGGTGTGGCAGCGATAGATCCGGAACGGATCTTCGAGATTGTCGAGGCGCTCGCCGGTGGCCTCATCCCGGCTGTCTTCGACCCAGCGGGTCGCCTGCAGCAGCGCGGCCGGGCCGAGGAAGCGGTCCGAGTTCCACCAGTAGCTCGGGCACGAGGTCGAGCAGCAGGCGCACAGGATGCACTCGTACAGGCCGTCGAGCTTCTCGCGGTCGGAATGGCTCTGACGCCATTCCTTCTGCGGGGTCGGCGTCACGGTCTGCAGCCAGGGCTGGATCGAGGCGTACTGCGCGTAGAAGTTGGTCAGGTCGGGAACCAGATCCTTCACCACCGGCTGATGCGGCAGCGGGTTGATCTTCACCGCGTCGTCGCGAACGTCATCCATCGCCTTGGTGCAGGCCAGCGTGTTCTCGCCGTCGATGTTCATCGCGCACGAGCCGCACACGCCTTCGCGGCAGGAGCGGCGGAAGGTCAACGTCGGATCGATGTTGTTCTTGATCCAGATCAGGCCGTCGAGAACCATCGGGCCGCAGTCGTGCTTGTCGACGTAGTATGTGTCGACGCTCGGGTTCTTGCCGTCGTCCGGATTCCACCGATAGACGCGGAATTCACGAACCTCGGTCGCGCCTTCCGGCTTCGGCCAGGTCTTGCCGCCGACAATCTTCGAATTCTTCGGAAGTGCGAATTCAACCATCTCGTTGCCTCTGGCTCTGCGCGTCATTGCCGGGCTTGACCCGGCAATCCATCTTCTTGCGAAGATGATGGATGCCCGGGTCAAGCCCGGGCATGACAGTTCGTTCTCTGGCGATCAATACACCCGCGGCTTCGGCGGAATGTACTGAACGTCGTTGGTCATCGTGTAGTCGTGCACCGGCCGGTAATCGATCGTCACGTCGCCCTTGTCACCGATCCAGGCCAGCGTGTGCTTCATCCAGTTGGCGTCGTCGCGATCCGGGAAGTCTTCGCGGGCGTGGGCGCCGCGGCTCTCGGTGCGGTTGGCGGCCGAGTTCATCGTCACCACCGCCTGGACGATCAGGTTGTCGAATTCCAGGGTCTCGACGAGATCCGAATTCCACACCAGCGAGCGATCCGACACGCCGACATCGCCGACGCTGCCATGGACGTTGGCGATCAGTTCCTTGCCCTCGGCGAGGACTTCGCCGGTGCGGAACACCGCGCAGTTGTTCTGCATCACGTGCTGCATCCGCTCGCGCAGCTTGGCGGTCGGGGTGCCGCCCTTGGCGTAGCGATACTTGTCGAGACGCGACAGCGACATGTCGGCGGAGCTCGCCGGCAGCTCCGGCTGCTTGCCGTTCGGCACCAGCTTCTCGGCGCAGCGCAGCGCAGCGGCGCGGCCGAACACCACGAGGTCGATCAGCGAGTTGGAGCCGAGGCGGTTGGCGCCATGCACCGACACGCAGGCGGCTTCGCCGATCGCCATCAGGCCCGGCACCACCGCGTTGTCGTCGCCGTCCTTCTTGGTGACGACTTCGCCGTGGAAGTTCGTCGGGATGCCGCCCAAGTTGTAGTGCACAGTCGGCAGGATCGGGATCGGCTCGCGGGTGACGTCGACGCCGGCGAAGATCCGCGCCGACTCCGAGATGCCGGGCAGCCGCTCGTGCAGCACTTCCGGCGCCAGATGGTCGAGGTGCAGGAAGATATGGTCCTTCTTCTTGCCGACGCCGCGACCTTCGCGCATTTCGATCGTCATCGCGCGCGAAACCACGTCGCGCGAGGCGAGATCCTTGGCCGACGGCGCGTAGCGCTCCATGAAGCGCTCGCCTTCGGAGTTGACCAGATAGCCGCCTTCACCGCGGGCACCTTCGGTCACCAGACAGCCCGAGCCGTAGATGCCGGTCGGGTGGAACTGAACGAACTCCATATCCTGCAGCGGCAGGCCGGCCCGCAGCGCCATCGCGCCGCCGTCGCCGGTGCAGGTGTGCGCCGACGTGCAGGAGGCGTAGGCGCGGCCGTAGCCGCCGGTCGCCAGGATGGTGGTCTGCGCCTTGAAGCGATGGATGGTGCCGTCGTCGAGCTTCAGCGCCACGACGCCGCGGCAGCAGCCCTGATCGTCCATGATCAGGTCGATGGCGTAGAACTCGATGTAGAACTCGGCCGAATGGCGCAGCGCCTGGCCGTACATCGTGTGCAGCATGGCGTGGCCGGTGCGGTCGGCGGCCGCGCAGGTGCGCTGCGCCTGACCCTTGCCGAAATCCATCGTCATGCCGCCGAACGGACGCTGATAGATCTTGCCGTCTTCGGTGCGCGAGAACGGCACGCCCCAATGCTCGAGCTCGTACACGGCTTCCGGCGCGTTGCGGACCATGTACTCGATCGAGTCCTGATCGCCGAGCCAGTCCGACCCCTTCACGGTGTCGTACATGTGCCAGCGCCAGTCGTCCTTGTGCATGTTGCCGAGCGAGGCCGAGATGCCGCCCTGCGCCGCCACGGTGTGCGAGCGGGTCGGGAACACCTTGGTGATGCAGGCGGTGCGGAGGCCCGCCTCGCTGCAGCCGACCACCGCGCGCAGGCCCGCGCCGCCGGCGCCGACCACCACGACGTCATAGGTGTGGTCCTCGATCGGATAGGCGTAGCCGCCCGCCGCCGGGGCGCCGTTGACGTTCGCCGCCATGCCTTAAACTCCGGATGCCATTTTGAAGATCGCAAAGATCGCGGCCAGCGCCACGGCGATCGAGAAGAAGTTGTTGGCCATGATGGTGACCAACTTGAGCTTTTCGTTCTGGACGTAGTCTTCGATCACCACCTGCATGCCGATCTTCATGTGGATCGCGGAGGCAATGATGAAGAGGATCATGATCAGCGAGATCAGCGGCGAGCCGAGGATCTGCGCGGCGGCCGCCTGGTTGCGGCCGAGCAGCATCATGATCACCACGATGGTCGGCAGGATCAGCAGCGTCATGGCGACGCCGGTGATGCGCTGACGCCAGAAGTCCGAGGTTCCGGAACCGGCCGGGCCGAATTTGCGGACCTTGCCGATCGGGGTGCGCATCGAGGACGGCGTGCGCGCGCCGTGTGCGTCGCCGCTCATCGGGCCACCCCCATCGAATAGGCAATCACCCAGAGC
>NZ_QTKI01000383.1:0-4623 GCF_010820945.1 Rhodopseudomonas sp. BR0C11 | reverse complement strand
GAGGAGCCGCAGGGCTTGCGGCACATGGTTCGAGACGGCGCTTCGCGCCTCCTCACCATGAGGTTCTGGAAGCTGCGACCGCTAGGAAGTGCGGTCCTGATTCCGTCGAAATCAGAAATGCTCTAGGTGGGACGAATTCCGCGAGCCCCCAGTACTCTCACGAGGCGAGGCAGCGACGAAATTCCGGCAGCGCACGATGTGTCATCGCCCAGGCCGCATTGTCGACCGCCGCGCCCTGCGACGATAGCTTGGCGATCACCAGCCGATTCTCCGGATCGATGAAGAGATTCTGGCCGTGGATTCCCATCGCGAACATCGTCTTCGGCTGATCGTGAATCACGTACCAGCCGCCGCGATAGCTGAAATTCCGGTACGGGAACAATTTCTGCCACTCGCCCTGCCGCCACGCCTCCCGGTCGCCGGCCGTCCATAGATCGTCGATCCATGACGGCGGAACGATCGTGCGGCCGTCGCGGTAGCCCTCGTCGAGCATCATCTGGCCGATACGCGCCAAGTCGCGCGCCACCATGCTGAAGCCGCCGGTGGCGCGCGCCTGGCCCTGCCGGTCTGTGGTGATCGAGGCAGGCTGTTCGGCGCCGAGCGGCCGCCACAACAGGTCGGAGACCAGCGTGGCAAAGCTGGTACCGGTGGCGCGCTCGATCGCCCAGCCGAGCAGATCGGTGTTGGCGGAGACGTAGCGGAACGGACCGCCATGCGGCTGTGGCGTGATCTTGAGACTGCGATAGAACGCCTTCAGATCGGTCGGCGGCAGGTCCTCAGGCACTGGATCCCAGCCGGCGGCAGCCGCATAGGCGCGCTGGGCGTCGAGGTCGATTTGGATGCCGGTCCGCATGTCCAGCATCTGTCGCAGTGTCGCGCCCTGATAGGCTGTGCCTGCCACTTCCGGGATCAGCGTCGTCACCTCGGCGTCGAGATTGAGGTGGCCGCGCTCGCTGAGGATTCCGGCGATCAACCCGGTGAGCGATTTCGACGCCGACATGATGATATGCGGCGTCGTGGCGGTGGTGCCGTTGGCGTAGGTCTCAACCGCGATCCTGCCGTCCTTGAGCACGACCAGCGCGTCGGTCTCGGTGGCGGTGAGGAAGCCGTCGAGGTCGAGCGTTCCGCCGCCTTGGGGCCGGACGCGAAAGTCAGCCAAATCGCGCGGTGCCGCGGGCAGGGACCAGATATCGTCTGGAGCGTTGTCGATCCTCTCGGTCGGGATCAGGGCGTCGATGTTGCGGAACGACCAGCGGCTGTACGGCAGCTCGCGCCAGTTGGCGAGCGTCGCGCCGGATGCGTCCTCCGGTGCGGCTAGATCGGAACGGGGCATGCGAACTCCAGGTGGGTACCCGGATGATGTAGGCGCTGGCTGGCCGATGGTCCATGCTGGCGACCCGTCTGCTGCCGGTCGCCCAGCTTGACGTCGATTTTATTGTAGATACATTATAATGAGTTGATCGCGATGCGGATTGTCTGGGACGAGTACAAGCGGCTCGTCAATATCGACCGGCATGGGATGGATTTCGCCGATCTCGATGAAGCGTTCTTTGAACGCTCGTCAATCGTTCCAGCAAAGCTCGACCGAATGATCGCGGTCGGAGAATTGTGCAGCGGGGTCATCGTCGTTGTATTTCTCAAGCTCGGCACTGAGGGGGTCAGCGTTATCAGCATGCGTCCTGCAAGTCGCAGGGAGAGGAGACTGATCGATGAATAAAAGGCTCTCGAAGACGTTTCAGCCCGGCCGAGGTTACAGCAAGCAGGATTGGGACGATGTTGAAAGTCCGGAACTGACAGCGGAGCAGATCAAAGAGCTTCGTCCATTCGCCGAAGTTCTTCCCGATCTCGCCGCTTCGATCCGCCGAGGGCGCGGTCCGAACAAGGCGCCGACCAAGCGACTGGTGTCACTGCGGCTGTCGCCGGAGGTGATCGACACCTACAAGGCCGGAGGCCCCGGCTGGCAGTCGCGGATCGATGCCGATCTGCGTCGTATCAACAAGATCAAGTGAGCCTCATATTTCGTCTCCGATAGAAGCTCTCGGAGACTGCGGTTTTGACTGTACTCTTACGCTGTCGGCGCGACTTCACAGCCCTTGAAACTTGAACGGCTCCGCCGGCTTGAAGCGATCGTGCACTTCGCCCGAGAAGATGTTGCTTTGGCCGGGGCCGAGGTCGAGCTTCTTCACGACACCCTTATCTGCGGCGAATTCGATCTTGGTGAGATCGACCCAGAACACGTTCGGCGTCAGCGCGGACTCGAAGAAGTACAGTTTGCGCTTGTGGTCAGCGACGCTGCGCCAGCGGGTCGAGGAGATGTTCGGCTGGTCGGGCGTCGAGATGCCGAACGGCACCGACGCGTTGCGGATCACGCTGAAAGCGGCGGCGATCGATTCCACCGGGTCGGGCGTTTTCGGAATGGCCCCGACATAGAACGACGCCCGCGCGAAGCGGTCGGCTGCGCGGTTGGTGCCCGGCAGCATCACCGTGCCGCCGATCTGCTGCCAGTACGAATAAAGCGCGAGTTGCTGATCGAAGGTCGGTGAATTGGTCATCACCTGATATTGCCGGCCGTGGTGGATCACCTGCTTGCCGTCGATGTATTCGATGATGGCACTGTCGCCGGAGGCATCCGATAGCGATAGGTGGACCGTGGCAAGGCGTTGCTCGCCGAGCATCTTGTCGGTGACGACCGTAAACGGTTCCTTGGCCAGCGCTTCGACCGCTTCGGCGACGGTCGCAAAATTGTCGAGTGCGTATTGTGCCCAGAGCGACAGAGCCAGTCCCGGCTTGGAGCCGTCGAACGGTGGATATTGCGATTCTGCCAGCCACAGCACGTTGGCGACGAGCCCCGCCTCGTTGATGCCGTCCGAGGTCGCGACATCGTAGGCGGACGCGATCACGCTGCCGTAGCGTGCGGTCCATTGTGCCGAATTGGGGCCGGCCTCGCCGGAGCGCTTGATGCCGCGCGGAAAGATCCAGAGATTGGTGCCGATGTCACGGGCCCAATCCATCGATCGCGCCGTGATCACCTGATTGTCAGCACCGAGATAAACCAGGCGTGTGCACGCGTCGGCGACCGGCGGCAGTAGCGCCCCCGCGAGAGCCAGGGCAGTGGCGCAGGTGACGAGGAGACGTCGCTTGAATCGCTTCATGCCTGACCTCCGATCCCACCAGCCGTGGGGTATTTTGCTGCGCGGAACATTCCGCTCATTATTGATCATATCCCGAGTCTGGCGATTTGGTGCGGTACGCGGCGCACCCATGCGCTGACGTTGCTGTCGCTCCGGGACTGGATGCGCTAGTAGGATGCACTGGCTAATTTCCCCCGCATCCTCTTCAGCCCGACGAGATTCTGCGCCCGCATGAGCATGTCTGAACGCCAGAGCCGCACGTCTGCGGGTCCGACCCACCATCTGCTGTCCGACGAAGCCGCCGCAGAGCTCTCTAGCATTCCGACCGAAGTGATCAATCTCGGCGACGCCCCGCCGCTGGCGCCGGCCGGTGCGCTGACCCAGGGGGAAGTTCGCGCAATCTTGTTGAGCCTGCTGCTGGCGATGTTTCTCGCGGCGCTCGACCAGACGATCGTCGCCACTGCGCTGCCGACGATTGGGCGGCAGTTCGGCGATGTCGAAAACCTGTCCTGGGTGATCACAGCCTATCTGCTGTCATCGACAGCGGTGGCGCCGGTGTTCGGCAGCCTCGCCGATATCTATGGCCGCCGGGTGATGATCATCGTCTCGCTCAGCCTGTTCGTCGCCGGCTCAGTGATGTGCGCGCTGGCGCCGAGTCTGCTCGTCCTGATCCTTGGCCGTGCGCTGCAAGGCCTGGGGGGCGGCGGCATCATGCCGATCGTGCAGACGGTGATCTCCGACGTCGTCAGCCCGCGCGAGCGCGGCCAGTATCAGGCGTATTTCTCCGGCGTGTGGGTGTCGGCCGGAATCGGCGGCCCGATCCTCGGCGGCTTCTTCGCCGAGCATCTGCACTGGTCGATGATCTTCTGGATCAACCTGCCGCTCGCGATCGGTGCGCTGGCGCTGCTGCTGCCGAAGATGGCGAAGATCCCGGTGTATCACCGCCGCCGGAAGGTGGATTGGCTCGGCGGCGTCCTGCTGATGGCCGCAGCGATGGCGGTGATGCTGGTGCTGACCTGGGGCGGCAACCGCTTCGCCTGGCTGTCGCCGACGATCCTGGCGCTGTCGGGCGCGGCTGTACTGCTGGCGGTGAGCTTCGTCTGGCACGCGCTGCGTGCGCGTGAGCCATTCCTGCCGCTGCAATTGATGAGCGGGACGGTGGTGCCGTGGGCGATGGCGGGCGGCGCGTTCACCATGGGGGCGATGATCGCGCTGACGGTGCACATGCCGCTGTACTACGAGGCGGTGTACCATCTGACCGCCAGCCAGTCCGGCCTCGCGCTGATTCCGATCGCGGCGATCTCGGTGTTCGGCGCGGCCTTCACCGGCCGGGCGATGGTGCATGTCGAGCGCTACAAGCGGATCGCGATCATCGGCACTGGCTTCGCGGCGTTGATGGCCGCGGCGATCGCTGTGCTGACGCTGCTGCCGCTGTGGCTATTTCTGACGCTGCTGTCGCTGTGTTCGCTCGGCCTCGGGACGGTGTTTCCGG
>NZ_QTKI01000382.1:0-4624 GCF_010820945.1 Rhodopseudomonas sp. BR0C11 | reverse complement strand
TGGTTCAGGTCAGCGAGGCCTTGGACGTGCGCAAGGCCAGCCGTGATCCGGAAGCTGCACGGCTCTCCGGCGGCAATCTGCAGAAGTTCATCGTCGGCCGCGAGATCCTGCGGCAACCGCGCCTCTTGGTCGTCGATCAACCGAGCTGGGGATTGGATGCCGGCGCGGCCAGCGCGATTCGCCAAGCGCTGCTCGATCTTGCGGCGCGCGGCGCGGCCGTGCTGGTGATCAGTCAGGACCTCGACGAACTGATCGAGATCGCCGATCGCATCGCGGTGATGTTTCACGGCAGGCTGTCGCCGCCGCGTCCCGTCAGCGAGATCGGCCGCGATCAATTGGGGCTGTTGATGGGTGGCAGCGGCTGGCCGACGGAGGTGCGCGATGTCGCTGGTGCTTGAGAGGCGCAGCGAACGATCGGTGGCGATTGCGCTTCTGTCCCCGCTGCTCGCGATCACGCTGACGCTGCTGACCCTGACGATCGTGTTCGTGGCGCTCGGCAAAAATCCGGCTGCGGCGTTGGCGGTGTACTTCATCACGCCGCTGACCGACGGCTACTCGCTGCAAGAGATCGCGGTGAAGGTCTCGCCGCTGATCATGATCGCGGTCGGGCTGGCGCTGTGCTACCGCGCCAACGCCTGGAATATCGGCGCTGAAGGGCAGTTGCTGATCGGCGCCATCGCCGGCAGCGGCCTGGCGGTGATTACGCACGGGACAAATCCCGGCCCGTGGCTGATGCCAGCGATGTTGCTGGTCGGAGCGCTGGCCGGCGCCGCTTATGCGCTGATTCCGGCGCTCTGCAAGGTCAGGTTCGGCGCGTCGGAAATCCTGATCAGCCTGATGCTGGTTTATGTCGCCGGCCTGCTGCTCGACTATCTGGTGCGCGGGCCGTGGCGCGATCCGGCAGGCTTCAACTTTCCCACCACCGCCGAGTTCGACCCTGCAGCGACGCTGCCGCTGCTAATTGCCGGCAGCCGCGTTCATGCCGGCCTGATCCTGACGATGATTGCAGTCGTGGCCGCCGCCGTTCTGCTCGGCCGCACGCTGAAAGGATTCGAAATCCGCGTGGTCGGCACCGCCCCGCGCGCCGCACGGTTCGCCGGCTTCAACGCCGATCGTCTGGTGCTGACGACGTTTGCGATCTCCGGCGCCCTGGCCGGCCTCGCCGGCATCATCGAAGTCGCCGGACCGATCGGGCATCTGCAGCCGGATATCTCGCCGGGCTACGGTTTCACCGCGATCATCGTGGCGTTTCTCGGCCGCCTCAATCCGCTCGGCATTCTCGCCAGCGGCCTGTTCCTCGCGCTGACCTTCATCGGCGGCGAGCAGGCGCAGATTGCGCTCAAGCTGCCGCAGGACATGACCGGCGTGATCCAGGGCATCCTGCTGTTCTACGTGCTCGCCTGCGACTCGCTGATTCTGTACCGGATCCGCTGGCGCAGCCCGCAACGAAAGGCGTTGCATGGGCCTCTCTGAAGCCATCCTGCTGTCGATCGTCACCGCCTCGACTCCGCTGCTGCTGGCGGCGAGCGGCGAGCTGATCACCGAGCGCGCCGGCGTTCTCAACCTCGGCGTCGAAGGCATGATGCTGATCGGCGCCGTGTGCGGCTTCGCCGGTGCCTGGGCGACCGGGTCTACAGCGATCGGCGCGCTGTGCGGGATCGCGGCCGGCGTCGCGCTTTCGGCGCTGTTCGCTGCGGCTGCGATCGGGCTTGCGATCAATCAGGTCGCGGCCGGCTTGGCGCTGACGATCCTCGGCACCGGTCTCGCCGGCCTGATCGGCGCGCCGTTCGTCGGCGAGAACATCACCGCCGCACCGCATCTGTGGCTGCCGTGGCTCACTGACATCCCGCTGATCGGCAAGCTGCTGTTCGGCCAGGACGCCCTCGTCTATCTGTCGATCGGGCTGATCGCCGCGATCGCCTACGTGCTCGCCCGCACGCGGACAGGATTGATCCTGCGCGCGGTCGGTGACGATCCGGCCTCGGCACATGCGCTGGGCTACAACGTCGCGGCGATCCGGACGCTGGCTGTGCTGTTCGGTGGCGGCTGCGCGGGGCTTGCCGGTGCCTATCTGACGCTGGCCTATACGCCGTTCTACGCGCCCGGCATGACGGCGGGGCGCGGCTGGATCGCGCTGGCGCTGGTGGTGTTTGCCTCGTGGCGACCGGGTCGGCTGGTGGCCGGCGCCATCCTGTTCGGCGCGGTTTCGATCCTGCAGCTGCACGCCCAGGCGATCGGCCTCGGGGTGCCATCTCAACTTATGTCGGCGCTGCCCTATCTTGCCACGGTGCTGGTGTTGGTGCTGATCTCGCGCGTCCGCCGCGGCGGGTCGGTGGCGCCGGCGGCGCTCGGAACCGCCTTCGTGCCGGAGCGCTAGAAACGAGATCCGAGAGCCGCGCGGCGGGGGCGCGGGACTCGCACAGGACGATCCCCGAACGATGAAGCGGAGATTCGGATGAACAAGGCGATCATGGCGGCGCTGGTGCTGACGGCGAGCTGCGCCGGGCTGTCGGTGGCGACGGCGCAGGACAAGCCGGAGAGCAAACCGGACAAGCTGAAGGTCGGCTTCGTCTATGTCGGCCCGGTCGGCGACTTCGGCTGGTCGTATCAGCACGATCAGGCGCGCCAGGCGATCGTCAAGGAATTCGGCGACAAGGTCGAGACCACCTACTTGGAGAAGGTCAGCGAAGGCCCTGACGGCGAGCGCTCGATCGAACAGCTCGCCCGCGCCGGCAACAAGCTGATCTTCGTCACCTCGTTCGGCTACATGGATTCGGTGATCAAAGTCGCCAAGAAGTATCCGGACGTGAAATTCGAGCACGCCACCGGCTACAAGCGCGAGCCGAACGTCTCGACCTATGCGGGCCGGTTCTACGAAGGCCGCACCATCCAGGGCACGATCGCAGCAAAGATCTCCAAAAAGGGCGTGCTCGGCTATATCGGCTCGTTCCCGGTGCCCGAAGTGATCTCCGGCATCAACGCCACCATGCTGGCGGCGCAGAAGATCAATCCGAACATCAAGGTCAAGATCGTCTGGGTGAACTCCTGGTTCAATCCCGGCAAGGAAGCCGACGCCGCCAAGGCGCTGATCGACCAGGGCGCCGACGTGATCATGCAGCACACCGACAGCGCCGCAGCGGTGCAGATCGCCAACGAGCGCGGCATCCACGCGTTCGGCCAGGACTCCGACATGATCAAGTTCGGACCGAAGGCGCAGCTCACCGCCATCATCAACAACTGGACGCCGTACTACGTATCGCGCGTCAAAGCGGTGATGGACGGCAACTGGGCGTCGCAGGATGTCTGGGAAGGCCTGAAGGACAAGATGATCCAGATGGCGCCCTACACCAACATGCCGGACGACGTGAAGAAGCTCGCCGCCGACACCGAGGCCGGTATCGCCGCCGGCACCATCAAGCCGTTCGCCTGCCCGATCCTCGATCAGGAGGGCAAAGAGATCGAATGCAAAGGCGGCGATCAGCTCGACGACGGCCAGATCCGCGGCATGAACTTCTACGTCAAAGGCATCGACGATAAGATTCCGGGGAAGTAACGGCGCGACGCGCGCGTGCACAGAGCACAAGCGTTACCCCGATGATGACGTCATACGCGGGCTTGACCCGCGTATCCATCTTGCGCGACAGCGCGCTGACTCACTTCAGGACGATGGATTGCCGGGTCAAGCCGGCAATGACGGCGAAGGAAGATCGACGCGAACCTCTGTCGCGTCGGTCGGTTTCCTCAATGCAGCCGCGGTGCCTTGAGGAACTTGGCACGGTCGGAGGAATGCAGCACCACCTCGAAGGTGGCGCCGCCGCTGAACAGCGTCAGCGGCACCTCGACGCCCGCGGTGCCGAGCGCCCAGACCTTGCGATAGAACTCCGCTTCGCTGGTCACCTTGTCGCCCGCAACTGCGAGGATCACGTCCCCGGTCTTCAGCTCGGCGCGCGCCGCCGGCCCCTTCGGCGCAATCCCGACCACCACGATCTTGTCTTCGATCTCGGTTGAATACAGCCCAAGCCAAGGCCGCACCGGTTTGTTCGGTCGGCCGAACTTGCGCAGGTCGCTCAGCACCGGCGGCAACAAATCGATCGGCACGCTCATATTGTAGTGCTCATTCGAGCCGCTGCGCTCGATCTGCAGCGAGCCGACGCCGATCAGCTCACCGGTCGCCGACAACAGCGCGGTGCCGCCCCAATTCGGGTGTGACGGCTCGGTGAAGATCGCGTCGTCGAGCAGATATTCCCAATAGCCGGCGAATTCCTGACGCGCGGCGATGCGCCCCGCGACCGAACGGGTACGGCCGCCCACGCCGCCGATGATGACGCGCTCGCCCGCCTTGGCAAAAGCCGAGCGGCCGAGCGGCAGCGGCGGCAGGTCGATCGGGCCGAGCGCCTGGACGAGGCCGAAGCCGCTTTCCTGATCGAAGCCAAGCGGATGGCCTTCGACGACGCAGCCATCGCCGAGATGCACCCATACCGTTTCGGCTTCAGTGATCAGATAGCCGATGGTCAGCACCAGGCCGTCATCGATCAGCACGCCGTTGCCGGCGCGCTCGGTGCCGAGCGTCCCGGCTGTATAGGCATCAGCCGGAATGCTCGCGTGCAGCGCGACCACCGCGGAC
>NZ_QTKI01000381.1:0-4677 GCF_010820945.1 Rhodopseudomonas sp. BR0C11 | reverse complement strand
CGCTCTGATGACGCTGGTGGCCTACTACATCTCCTGGTCGAAGCAGCAGGACAAACCCGCCCGCCCCGCCGCCAAGCCCGCCACTCAGGCTGCTCCCGTTGCTCCGGTCGCGGCTTCCGGTGCCGAGCCGCAACCGGCGCGGTCGCAGCTTCAGGACAGCGGCGTGCCGGCCGTCTCGCCGGCGATGATCGCGGCGGCGCGGTCGAGCCCGGAATAGAGATCGTGACTGGCGCCGTAGCGGGCGCCGTTCTCGCTCCATGACGCACGGCGTCCCGGCGCCGACGCCTGACGCAGCGCCTCGATCAAATTGCCGGGACCGAACGGCTCCGGCAGCACCACGCCGGCATCGGCTGCTGCAACGTGGCGAGCATAGCCGCACACCGCAGTGGTGATCACCGGCAAGCCGTTGACCACCGCTTCAAGGATCGCGGTGCCGGTGGTGTCGACCCGCGCCGGATGGATCAGAACATCGGCTCCCGACATCAATTCGGGAATGTCGCGGCGCATGCCGAGCAAGCTGATCCGGTCCGACACCTTGGCGTCGCCGGCAAGCCGGCGCATCAGCCGCCCCTGCTTGCTGTCGTCGGCAACCCCCGCCACCACCAGCCGCGCCTCCGGGAACGCCGCAAGCGCCGCCACCGCGCGGTCGAGCCCCTTGGTGAGCGGATGCGCCGCCACCGCGAGCCAGACAACGGGATCGCCGACGACACGGAGCTCGCCGCGGATGCGCTCGCGGGTGCCGTCGGTGCGAAACTCCGGATGCCGGCGGCCGGGATCAATCGTCGGCGGCATCAGCGCCAGCCGTTCCGGCTCGGTGCCCCAGGCGAGTTGGAAACTGTCGAGCTGGTTCTGGCTCAGCAGCAGACACTGCGTCGGCCGTCCGGGTGCGAAACTCGCAGCCTCCAGCCCAAGCTTGATCCGTCGGCGCGCGGTGAAGCGATCGGACCACCGCGCCGGCCGCGCCTTGTCAGAGCCGTCGGCGCAATACAGCACGTCGAGATCGATCAGCTTACCGAAGCCGGCGAGCCGGTCGAAGTTCGGTTTGCGCTGCGCCGCCGCGTCGGCAAAGCGCTGGTCGCGGCCGTGGTTGCTCCAGGCGCTGACCGGCAACAGTTCGATGTTCAAGTCAGTCGGCAGCTCACCCTGCCGCCGCGAGGCCAGAATGGTGACGTCGTGACCGCGCGCCATCAGCCGCCGGGCGATGCCCATGCAGTCCCGCTGCAGTCCGCCGCTCGGGAACAGCGACACGATCGCCAGCGCGATCTTCATCGGCCAAGCTCCGCAGCAGCCTCAGATACGGCGCAATCGGCACCGGCCGCGTGCCCTGGGAGCCCGCGGCGAAGCCATCGTGAAATGAAGCAAGACGGGTGGTCGGGGCAGCTGGATTCGAACCAACGACCTGCAGTACCCAAAACTGCCGCGCTACCAGGCTGCGCTATACCCCGATCCATGACCCGATCCATGACCCGGATCTCTGGGCCGACGGCCGTCGATACACGGTTCACGTCAGCCCAGCAAGCCGGCCTCAGCGCGACTTGAACAAGGGATGCGCCACCCGGTCGCCGGCGGCGATGCCGAGCTTCTTGGCGGTGCCGCCTGAGACCTCGAGAACGCCCGCGACTGGGCCGCCGGAAGCGATGATCCGGGTCGACAGCGGCTCTGTGTTCTCAGCGATCCGCAGGATGGTGCCGTCGCCGCGGATGAAGATCATGTCGAGCGGGATGTAGGTGTTCTTCATCCACATCGAGACCTGCTGCTCGGGACGGAAGTCGAACAGCATGCCCTGCCCGTCCGGCAGGCTCTTGCGGTACATCAGGCCGACTTCCCGCTCCTGATCGGTGGTGGCGATCTCGACGGTGAAGACGTGCACGCCGGTTTTGCCGACAATCTCGAGCGACTGCATCTGCGCCGCGACCGCACCTTGCACCAGAAGGCCGTACAGCATCGCCGCCATCGCGAGCGCACCCAGCCACCGCAGCCGGCGGAATTTGAACATTTCAGAAGCCTGCATGGAATCGAACCTGTGTTTCGCGGTGCCACGGCGCGCATCGCCGCCGGGATCATGCCGAACGCATTTCCGCCGCGCAAACAGCATGCGCGGCGGGCGTCAGCCGATTCACAAATTGGCGATCAAGGATGGCGCGATCAAGAACAGCGCACGTGCTGTGCGCCGTTTGCGGTCCGGCTGCCGGTCAGTGCGAGGACAGCCCAGGTGCGCCGTTCTCCGGCTGGATCTCGGCCGCCATCATGCCCTTGGAGCCCGGCCCGAACCGCACCAGCACATACTGGCCCGGCCGCAGCTCGGTCATGCCATAGCGGCGCAGCGTTTCCATGTGCACGAAGATATCCGGCGTGCCCTCGCCGCAGGTCAGGAAGCCGAACCCGCGCAGCCGGTTGAACCATTTGACCTGTGCGCGCTCAAGCCCGCTGGTCGGCGTCACGCTGACATGGGTGCGCGCCGGCAGCATCTGGGCCGGATGGATCGCAGTCGACTCGTCCATCGAGACGATGCGGAATGCCTGGTAACCCTTGGCGCGCTGCACGCATTCGACGACGATGCGGGCGCCCTCATAGGCGGTCTGGTAGCCGTCGCGGCGCAGCACCGTGACGTGCAGCAGAACGTCGGGCCGGCCATTGTCCGGAACCACGAAGCCATAGCCCTTGGAAGCGTCGAACCACTTGATGACGCCGCTGACCTCGACGAGGTTCGCGGCTTCGCCGAGACCCGTAAAGGCATCGCGCGGATTCAGATCGCGGGGAACTGAAAGGTCGCCATGCGCGCCGACCCCGAAGTCCCGCGGCGAGAAATCGCCTGCCGGAAACTCCGCTGCTCTCGGCTTCGCAGCGCTGGCTGCGGGCAAAACGCCCGGCCTTTTGGACTCAAATCCGTCCGACCCCATGACCCCGGACCCCGCACGTCATCAACAAATTCGTCGCATCCGCGACGAGGATGATTCGCCGAGCATTCCCTCAAACTACTCAGGATTGCGCCGCCGCGAATCTGTTGATTCGAAGATAACACCGTGGTCCAAACGGCAAAGACAAAAAAATCGTTACGCGACAACTATAAACAGCCTTGAAAGCCTGCGAATCTTACGAGGTTTCAGTTACCGACGAACGGTCCAAGCGTTTCTCCGATGTCGTGACGGATCACAAGATCGGCCATTTCATCTTGTTCGGTCGGCTCTCTGTTGATGATCACGAGCTTGGCGCCGCACTCTTTGGCCAGCATCGGAAAGCCCGCTGCAGGCCACACCACAAGCGACGAACCGATCGCAATGAACAGATCGCAATGCTGCGCCAGATCGGTCGCGCGGCGCATCGCCTCCGGCGGCATCGACTGACCGAACGATACCGTCGCGGTCTTCACCGGCTCGTCGCACGCGGTGCAATGTGGCGCGTGCCCGGTGCGGAAGAACCATTCGCGCACCCACTCCAGCTCATGCCGTTTGCCGCAGCCGATGCAGCGCGCGTAGGTGGTGTTGCCGTGGAGCTCGACGACGTCGTGTTCGGCGAAGCCGGACATTTGATGCAGATTGTCGATGTTCTGCGTGATGATCGCCGGCACCTTGCCGGCCTTGTACAGCGATGCGAGCGCGCGATGACCGCGGGTCGGCCGCGCCTTCGCAAAGGTCTGCTCCATCGCGAAGCGTCGCCGCCACGCTTCGTCGCGCGCATCCTGGCGTGCCACGAACTCGTCGAACGGAATCGGCTGATTGCGGCTCCATAGGCCGCCAGGCGATCGGAAATCTGGAATGCCGGACTCGGTCGAAATGCCGGCGCCGGTGAATGGCACGATCGACGAAGCGTGCGCGATCATGTCGCCGAGCTGTTCGACCCCGCTGGAAAGGCTGGGTGCGATCATGGTTGGATCATTTCAAACTTACCCTGTCGTCGCGCAAGCGTCCGCGCGCCGCGAGCGAACCGAGAGGACGAGGCTGCGCCGAGATCGACGCATCCGCCGCGGAGAAGTTGCCGGTTCCCGTGCTCAGATTCGAAGCCACATTTTTTTGAATTGCAAGAGGGCTGCCGTGGTCGGATAGTTGAACCCTCCAAGGCGGGGCTCTTTTTCGTCGGTCGTCCGCCCGCGATCGGATGCGAAGGCACGATGTTCAGTGCCCTCGCCTCTGCTTCGCCACACCTCCCCGAGCGCGCATAAGGTCCGGAGCCTCGGCTCCGGACCTTCATCGTTTTGACGTCCGGTCCGGACATCATGGCCGGCGCAGCGACGCGCCGCCCGCGCTTTTCATCGCGGCCAATCCGTCGCAGAATCCCCGGCACCTTTCTCAAGGAGACCACCCGCACATGCGTTACCTGCACACCATGCTCCGCGTCCGCAATCTCGACACCGCCCTGAAATTCTTCGTCGGCGCGCTCGGCCTCAAGGAGGTCCGCCGCATCGACAACGATAAGGGCAAGTTCACGCTGCTGTTCCTGTGCGCGCCGGAAGACGAGGAACTGGTGAAGCAGTCGAAGGGCCGCCCGGCTCCGACGATCGAACTGACCCACAATTGGGACGAAGAGACCTATGGCGAGGACCGCTTCTTCGGCCATCTCGCGTTCGAGGTCGACGACATCTACGCGACCTGCGCAAAGCTGATGGAGCTCGGCATCACCATTAACCGCCCGCCGCGCGACGGTCAGATGGCGTTCGTGCGCTCGCCGGATTTGCAGTCG
>NZ_QTKI01000380.1:0-4694 GCF_010820945.1 Rhodopseudomonas sp. BR0C11 | reverse complement strand
CGTTACAACGACGTTGCGTGCGCCTGCGGTGCCGGCCGGTGTGGTGATACTAATCGAGGTCGACGTATTGGTGCCGAGCGTCGCCGAGGCGCCGCCGACGGTCACCGAGGTGACGCCGGACAAGTTCGTCCCGCCGATCGTCACCGCGGTGCCGCCCGCGGTCGAGCCTGAACTCGGCGAGATCGAGCTGATCGCCGGAGGCGCCACATAGGTAAATTGGTCGCTCGAACTCGTCGCCGAGGTGCCGACTCCGTTTGTCACCGTGATATGCACAGTGCCGGCGCTGCCGCTCGGCGACGGCACGACGATCTGGGTCGACGAACTGCTAGTGAAGCTGCTGCTCGGTACCGAGTTCGAGCCGAAGCTCACTGACGTCGCCCCGGTGAAGTTCGTGCCGTTGATCGTCACCGAGGTGCCGCCAGCGGTCGGACCGGACGTCGGCGATACCGACGTGACCGTCGGGCTGCCGGCCGCGGTGCAGGTGGCTGAGAAAGCCACGCTGCCGCGAAACCCGCTGCCGGTCTGGTCGATCGCTTCCGAAGATAGGCCCGGCGTCGAGGCTCCATCTGGATTGTTGTTGATCTTCACTATATCGCCGGCCGACAGCGTGTAGCTGCCGGACGTGCTGACATGGAAGCCCGCGCCGCTGTTGTTATTGAAGGTTGCAGGAATACCGAACGAATAGTCCGCGGTAAATCCGGCATCAATGGTTCCCGCCGTCGTCGAGATGGTCACCGAATAATGGAGCGTGTCGCCAGCAGCGAATGCCGTCAAATAGGCCTCGTTGAAGCCTTTGCCGTCGTCGGGAGCGCCTGGCGACGTGAACGTCACATTGTAGTTCAAGGCGCCGCCGTTCACGGCTGTACAACTTGCCGATGCCCAGCTCGCGGTCGAAGTCAACGCGATCGCTGCGGCCGCTAGCGCCGCGGAAGCGAGGATACGAAGCCTGCTCTTGAGTCCGGCCGGTGGCGCGCAGGTGCTGCCAACAAGCCGCAGCAATCGCGCGCAGCTCTCCGCTGAGGGCGGCTTTGGTGGGCGAGAAACCGCCCATAGCCGTTCTGCCGCGGTGCCATCCGGCGTGACGCGGGATTTCTGCGAGAACCTGGCAGAATCGTTCAAGCGCATGACTCTCGTCGAAATCAGAGAGAGGTACGAATTGATAGTTCACGCGGCTCTTTAGGAAATGTGCGAGAAACGAACGATTGAGCGTTGCATCTGTTTGGTTGTAGTATCAAGACATCTCGCGATTTAGCATTGCTAATTCGGCTTATCGTTGTAGATAGGTCACAAGTTCGCGTTGCTGCGTGGTAGCCGTGTAGGCTTTGCGAAATCTATTGATTGTTAATTAGTAGTTTGGCTTGGACGATCCGTCTAAATGCACGGTTTGATGAATTTGTGTCGAGTGAAGATTCTGGTGATTTGGTTTTTGATGCAGAGAGCTGGTCGTGAGTGACGCGCGGGAGTTGTTCATCGCCGGTGGATTGTTGCCGAAGTGATGATGAATGTCGTGCAAAGCGAATTAGCTTGTCTGCTGTGCATCGGTGAAATGAGGTCGTTGGACGAAGTTATCGAGTGGTCGAATTTCCGGTCGTCGGTAGGTTGATCGTCATTCAGTGCGGCGGTTCGCTTCATGGTTTTCAACAAGAAGGGGAGAGATGCTGAGAATGAGCTCGGTCCGGATTGATGCGGACCGGATTTGACATTGGAGGGGCATGACGCTGCTGGCCTCGCGCCCCATCGTTCTCCACGAAAGGAATTGGTCAGATGGCAGACTCTTTCATTGGTCAGATCATGCAGGTCAGTTTTAACTACGCACCGGTGGATTGGGCAGTCGCGGCCGGGCAGACGTTCAATGTCACACAGAACCAGGCCCTGTTCGCGCTGATCGGCGGGACCTTCGGTGGCGACGGACGGACGACGTTTCAGCTCCCCAATCTTCAGTCGCGGGTGATCATTGGTGCCGGGCAGGGGCCGGGTCTCAGTAACTATGCGTGGGGTGCGCATGCCGGTGTCGAGCGCGTCACGCTGACTCAGGCAAACCTGCCGGCGCATTCACACGCGGCGACATTCACGCCGACCGGCGGCGGGGGCGGTGCGGCGGCAGTTCAGGCCCTGACGGGTGTCACGGTCAGTTCTCTGTCGGGTTCCCCTGCTGTCGGATCGCTACTGGCCAATACCGGCCCAACCGGAGGAGGGCAGCCGAAGATTTACGCACCCGCCGGGACGGCAGGCACGCCCGTAAATCTGGGCGGTGTAAGCGGCGGCGGCGGCATCACCGGCGGGACGGTTCAGATCGGCAACACCGGAAGCAACGTTCCCGTCGAGACCTTGCCGCCCTACCTCGCGCTCAGGACCAATATCTGTCTGTCGGGCCTGTATCCGGTTCAGGACTGAGCAGAACTCGTTTGGTGGGCTTCCGATGGAAGCATCGGGAGCCCACCACGCCCTGCTGGGCGTGGCCGAGATACTGTCAATTGAAGACGGCTTGATATCGCCTGCGACCGTTCTTCGGCTGTAACTGAGAAATCAGGATGGTGTAAGGGCCGCCACGGCCGCAATCGAATTCATAGGCGGCATCGAGCAAGTATACGTCTTCGGCCGATTCAAAGAACAGGCTGAACGGCTCTCGCTCGGCACCGATGAACAGTGGCTTGCGTTGCAGCCTGACCAGAGTGAGCTCGACCGGCTCGGGAACGGTGGACACGCGGACGGCACGCCCGATCCAGGGTTCGAAATCTTCAGGCTTCATCAGATACATTGGTGACCTCGATCTGGTGCAATTATCATTCGGAAATGCAGCGTTCGAAGTTGATCCAAACGACAGATAGTATCGCTTCGATGCGACGGACTGCCTCCGTCGTCAATGAGGCGCCGCAAAGAGCCGGTTGGGGCAGAGCATGCGGGCGGTGGGATGAGCAGAATGGGCGCACATTTCACGTTGACAGTCCCCGGACTGACGATCCGGCCGGCGCGGCCCGAGGATGACGTCTTCTGCCGCGTCCTTTCGGACGCGACGTTGCGCGCGGCATGGATCGGCATCGACATGCCGGATGAACTGCAGACCGCGCTACTCGTGCAGCAATTCGAAGCGCGCCGGATCGGCTATCGACAGAGCTATCCGAGGGCTGAGTATTTCATCATTGCGGAGCGGGAGGTTGCCGTCGGTCGCCTGGTGGTGGCGGACGAGGTGGGTAGCGACGGGCAGCATGATCAGGGCGAGCCGGATGCGGGCGCTACAGGCAGGTCAGCCGAGCTGGCGCTACGTCTTGTCGACATCGCGCTGCTGCCGGCCGCGCAGGGGCGCGGCGTCGGGCGTGAGGTGATCGCCAGCCTCGCGCGTGCAGGGCGGGAGGTCGGGGCGCAGCGCCTGACATTGTCGGTGCAGCCATCCAATGATCGCGCGCGCAGCCTGTATCTTCGGCTGGGCTTCGTCGAGACGGACTGCGAGTCGTTTCGGCAGATGACGATGCGGCTGGACTGACCGGCGCCTCGGCCTAAATGATGATGGCCGGGGCGGACCCCGGCCATGATCAACTTCGCGAAGGGTCCGAGGACTTACTTCTTGACCAGCGGGCACTCGCTGTCCGCCAGCGGACGCGCCGCGTCTTCTGCGGAGATGTCGGCGACCTTCTTGTAGTAGTCCCACGGACCCTTGGATTCGGCCGGTGACTTCACTTCGAACAGGAACGCCGGCACCATGCGGCGGCCGTCGGCGCGGATCACCGATTTGCCGAACGGCAGATCGTCCGCCGGGATTTCCTTCATCTTGGCGACGACCTTGGCGCCGTCATGCGGGTTGCCGCCCATCGCTTCCAGCGTCTTCAGATAGTGCAGCACCGCGGCATACACGCCGGCCTGAGTCATCGACGGCTTGGCGTTGTTCTTGGCCTGCTTCTGGAAGCGGTCCGCGAACGCACGGGTGTTGTCGTTGAGGTCCCAATAGTAGGACTCGGTGAAGGTCAGGCCTTGCGCCGTCTTCAGCCCGAGCGAGTGCACGTCGTTGATGAACAGCAGCAGCGCGGCCAGCTTTTGTCCGCCCGCGGTGATACCGAACTCGGCGGCCTGCTTGATCGAGTTGGTGGTGTCGCCGCCGGCATTGGCGAGGCCGATCACCTTGGCCTTCGACGCCTGCGCCTGCAGCAGGAACGACGAGAAGTCCGGGGTGTTCAGCGGATGCTTGACGCTGCCGACCACCTTGCCGCCATTGGCCTTGACAACCGCGGTGGTGTCGCGCTCGAGCGCGGCGCCGAATGCGTAGTCGGCGGTGAGGAAGAACCAGGTATCACCGCCGGCCTTGGTCAGTGCCTGACCCGTGCCGTGCGCCAGCATGTAAGTGTCGTACGTCATCGAGATGGTATTGGCGTTGCACGCCTTGCCGGTCAGGTCGGCGCTGGCGCCGCCCGAGTTCATCAGGATGCTGTTCTTCTCTTTGACCAGATTGCTGATCGCGAGCGCGACGCCCGAATTCGGCGTGTCGGTGATCAGGTCGACCTTGTCGACATCGATCCACTGCCGCGCCAAGTTGACGCCGACGTCCGGTTTGTTCTGGTGATCGCCGGAGACCAGTTCGATCTTCCAGCCCTTCGCTTCGAGCCCGGAATCGGCGATCGCCATCTTGGCGGCTACCACTGAATTCGGGCCGCCGATGTCGGCGTACAGGCACGACATGTCGTTAAGTACGCCGATCTGGGCGG
>NZ_QTKI01000379.1:0-4696 GCF_010820945.1 Rhodopseudomonas sp. BR0C11 | reverse complement strand
GCAGGCCCTGCGCGATGAGCACCGGCACCACGATGTACAGCACCACCGACAGCACCAGCGTGTCCCATGGCACGGTGATGGCCGACAGGCCGAGTAGCAGGCCGACGATCGGCGCGAAGGCAAACACCATGATGGTGTCGTTGAGCGCGACCTGGCTGAGGGTGAAATGCGGCTCGCCTTTGGTCAGGTTCGACCACACGAACACCATCGCGGTGCACGGCGCGGCGGCGAGAATGATCAGCCCGGCGATGTAGGAGTTGATCTGGTCCGCCGGCAGATACGATCTGAACAGCCAGCCGACGAACAGCCACGCCAGCGCCGCCATCGAGAACGGCTTCACCGCCCAGTTGATGAACAGCGTCACGCCGATGCCGCGCCAGTGCTCGCGCACCCGTCCGAGCGCCGCGAAGTCGATCCGCACCAGCATCGGAATGATCATCAGCCAGATCAGCGCCGCCACCGGCAGGTTGACCTTGGCGATCTCCGCCGCCCCGATCACCTGAAACGCTCCCGGCATCAAATGCCCGAGCCCGATGCCGACGACGATGCACAGCGCGACCCAGAGGGTGAGATAGCGTTCGAAGGTGGACATAGGGTTTGCCTTTCAACCGAGAGGCGTTGAGTGCGAATGATCCCTCCCCGTCATTGCGAGGAGCGAAGCGACGAAGCAATCCAGCTCGGTGCACGGGGGGCTGGATTGCTTCGCTCCGCTCGCAATGACGGAGAAAGTCTTTACACCGTCGCCACCCGCCGGCCGCTGGCGTCGATCACCAGTTCGCCGTCTTCCTTGCGGAATTCGCCTTGCTGCGGAGGCAGCAGGTCGAGGACATGTTCCGACGGCCGGCACAGCCGCACGCCGTTCGGCGTCACCACCAGCGGGCGCTGGATCAGGATCGGATGCCCGATCATGGCGTCGAGCAGATCGTCGTCGCTGAGCGACGGATCGTCGAGCTTCAGCTCTGCGTAAGGCGTGCCCTTCTCGCGCAGCGCCTGCCGCGGCGTCAGTCCGGCGCGGGCGATTAGTTGCTTCAGCAGCGTCCGGCTCGGCGGGCACTTCAGATACTCGATCACGTGCGGCTCGATCCCGGCATTGCGGATCAGGCCGAGCGTGTTGCGCGAGGTGCCGCAGGAAGGGTTGTGATAGATGATGACGTCCATAGGCTCCCTCAGCTTTTTGCACGCGCCTTGCCAGGCGCGGGTTTTGCGGCCGGCGCGCAGCACGGCTGCAGATCGGCGATCAGCGGTGCGCACAATTCCGGCCGGCCGCCGCAGCAATCCTTGATCAGGAACAGCGCGACCTCCTGAAAGCGTGCGAGGTCGGCGCGGTACACGATCGAGCGGCTGTGCCGCCGCGAGCGGATCAGCCCGGCCCGAACCAGCACCGCGAGGTGTGACGACATCGTGTTCTGCGGCACCGCCAACGCATCGGCGATCGCGCCGGCAGCCAAGCCGTCCGGCTCGTGCGCCGCCAGAAGCCGAAACGCCTCCAGCCGCGTGCCCTGCGCCAGCGCCCCGAGCGCGAGAATGGCCTGCTCCGAATCCATATATCTAGAATTATCGAAATAATGGGCTAAGTCAACGCCGCCGGTGGGGACGGTCGTCCGTTCACGGGCTGATGGGTCACGCTCCTCTGCTTGAGCGGTCGAACGATCCAGCAGTGGCAGCCTCGGATTTAGGGAGTCGGATTTAGGGAACCGGGTGCCGCTCGACTGACACCCAGCCTCTCCCCGTCATTGCGAGGAGCGAAGCGACGAAGCAATCCAGCTTGGGGTGCGCAGCCTGGATTGCTTCGCTTCGCTCGCAATGACGTTGAGAGGGCTAAGCTGCGTTCCACCATTCGCCGCCGCGGCGGCCACTGCGGCGCGATGGAGGCTGCGAAAGTACATGTCATAACTCGCCGGCGCTGGAGCAAAGAGAGCGCGTCCCGAGATGAGCGAACCGGTTTACCCCTTCTTCGCCAGCCGCTTCTCGACCTTCTTGCGCGCGTTGCCGACTTTCTTGACGGCCTTCTTCACCGCGGGCGCGGAGCGGCCGGTCTTCTTGGCTTCGTAGCGGACTTCATAGTCCTGGCCGCCGGCGATGCGGGCCCGGTCCTGCTTGCGTCCGCGCGTCGTGGTCTTCTTGGTGGCTTTCTTCGCAGCCATGCTGGCCTCCTGATGTTGCCCCCGTGAGCAACGCATTCAGGAATCCCAGGTTCCGAAGACGCGGCGTCGTACCGAATGGAATCGAGCGTCCGTTTGCCGCCCTCGTCATGGCCGGGCATCGTCCCGGCCATCCACGCCTTGCTCGCCGACAGGTCTTCAAGACGTTGATGCCCGCGACAAGCGCGGGCATGACGACGTTTGTGCTGCAAGACTCGAGTAACAGCGATGATTACAGGCTGTCGCCAAAGTCCTCGCGGAACTTCGCCACCAGCTTGTTCTGCCAGTCGGTCACCGGCTTGAGCAGGCCGTAGAAGAACCGCAGCACTTCCGGCTCCTCGACGAAGGTCAGGCCTTCGATCAGCTTGCGGTTCGCGTACAGCCAGGCGATGCGGTCGACCGCGTATTTGACCTGCGACAGCGTGAACACCCGGCGCGGCATCGCGAGGCGCACCAGCTCCATATTGGCGTAGATCTCGCTGCCGTCGGGCTCGCGCTGTTCGGACAGCGTGCCGCGCTCCATGCCGCGGATGCCGGAGGCGACATACAGCGCCGCCGCAAGCGCACCCGCCGGATATTGCGACTGCGGGATATGGTCGACGAACCGCTTGGCGTCGATGTGGCAGCCGAGGCCGCCGGCCGGCGTGATTACCGGAACGCCGCGCTCGACCAGTTGGTCGACCATATAGGCGATGAACTGCGGCCCCTGGTTGATCATCTCCTCATCCATGGTCTCTTCGAGGCCGACGGTGAGCGCTTCCATTTCGCGCACCGACATGCCGCCATAAGTGAGGAAGCCTTCATACAGCGGCACCAGCGGCCGCATCTTCTCATACAGCGCGCGGTCGCGGATGCAGATGCCGCCGCCGCGGGCGCAGCCGAGCTTGCGCGCCGAGAAGTAGATGATGTCGCACAGGTCGGCGGTGCGGCGAGTGATCTCGCGGATCGACAGCGTCTTGCAGTGATCCTCGCGGGTCTTGTTGAAGTACAAATTGTCGGCCAGCAGGCTGGCGTCGAGCACCAGCGGAACGCCGTGCTCCTTGCAGACGTTGCTGACGTCGGCGAGGTTCTGCAGCGACACCGGCTGGCCGCCGATCAGGTTGGTGCCGCTTTCCATCCGGACGAAGCCGATATTGGCGGCGCCGACCTTCTCGATCACCGCCCGCAGCTTGGCGATGTCCATGTTGCCCTTGAACGGGTTGGCGCTGGTCACTTCGAGGCCGGCGTCGGTGACCAGCTCCTCCACCGTGCCGCCCTGCAGCACGATGTGCGCCTTGGTGGTGGTGAAGTGATAGTTCATCGGCACCACCTTGCCGGGCGTGACGAACACCTTGGCAAGGATGTGCTCACAGGCTCGGCCCTGATGGGTCGGCAGGAAGTAGTGCATGCCGAAGATGTCGCGAAGCTTGTCTTCGAGCCGGGTGTAGGTGGCGCTGCCGGCGTAAGAGTCGTCGGCGGTCAGCATCGCGGCCTGCTGGCGGTCGCTCATCGCGTTGACGCCGGAATCCGTCAGCATGTCGAGGAAGACGTCGTCGTTCTTCAGCAGGAAGGTGTTGTTGCCCGCCTCGGTGATCTTCTCCAGGCGGCGCTCGACCGGCGGCAGGTTGAGTTTCTGCACGATCCGCACCTTGTGCATCTCGAGCGGCACCGCCTCGTTGCCGAAAAACTTCACTGTCGCCATGTCGTCAAACTCCCCCGACCCTTGCCCGCACCGCGCGGGGGCCTTGGCTTATCGGGCAGGCGGGCTTTCTCAATTGCGCTTGATCAAACGATCCGGCGCGCCTCCGG
Source organism: Rhodopseudomonas sp. BR0C11 (assembly GCF_010820945.1). Classification (NCBI taxonomy): domain Bacteria; kingdom Pseudomonadati; phylum Pseudomonadota; class Alphaproteobacteria; order Hyphomicrobiales; family Nitrobacteraceae; genus Rhodopseudomonas; species Rhodopseudomonas sp. BR0C11. Next base: position 767 of record NZ_QTKI01000379.1, on the reverse strand, counting down.
GAGCCAGCCGGGCGGACAGGCGAAACAAATCCCTACTGCGACGAAACCAAATCCATCAGTCGGCGAAAACGTCCGGAAACGGATGGTGGAGTACTGATTACGCCAACAAGTCGCCGAAAAGGCGTCGAGGCGAACGAACAGAGCACCCACAGGGGGACCCGACATGATCCGTTTTCCGCGCACCAGCCGTGCCGCTGCGGTCGCCATCGTCGCGATCGGGACCATTGCCATCGCCGCACCCGCGAATGCGGCGCAGACGCTGCCCTTCCCGTTCCTGCCTTTCCTGCCGCAGCCGGAAGCGATGCAGCCGCTGGCCTATGCGCCGGTCGAACAGACCGCACCGCAGCCCCAGGTCGCGCCGCAGGAAGACGAGGACGGCACCGTCGCCGAGCTGCCCGCCCGGTTGAAGCGCCAGATCGTCGCCTATCAGACCCGCGAAGCCCCAGGCACCATCATCGTCGATACGCCGAACACCTATCTGTACTACGTGCTCGGCAGCGGGCGTGCGATCCGGTACGGTATCGGGGTCGGCCGCGATGGCTTCACCTGGTCTGGCGTCAAGGCGGTCGCCAGAAAGGCCGAGTGGCCGGATTGGACCCCGCCGCCGGAAATGATCGCCCGCCAGCCCTATCTGCCGCGCCACATGGCCGGCGGCCCCGGCAATCCGCTCGGCGCCCGCGCGATGTATCTCGGCGGCACCGTGTATCGCATCCACGGCACCAACGCGCCGTCGACCATCGGCACCCACGTCTCCTCCGGCTGCTTCC
>NZ_QTKI01000038.1:0-20220 GCF_010820945.1 Rhodopseudomonas sp. BR0C11 | reverse complement strand
GATCCGACGCCCGGCGACACGCCCCGCATCATTCTGGTCGGCTACGGCCGCGTCGGCCGCATCGTCGGCGACATCCTGAACAAGCAGGGCAAGCCGTTCATCGGCATCGATGTCGATCCCGAAGCGGTCGCCCGCGCCCGCAAGGCCGGCGCCAATGTGGTGTATGGCGACGCCACCCAGCGCGCCTTCCTGCGCAAATGCGGGCTCGGCGATGCGCCCGCCGTGGTGGTGACGATGCACGACGCCGCGGCCGCCGAGCACGTCGTCGCCGCGGCCCGCGCCGAGCGCGCCGATCTGCCGGTGATCGTCCGCGCCCGCGATGCCGATCACGCCGCCCGGCTGTTCACCCTCGGCGCCACCGAGGTGATCCGCGAAGTGCTCGAAGCCAGCTTCGAGATCGCCTCCACGGTGCTGCAGGCGCTCGGCATGCCGGTCGGCAAAGTCATCGCCGTGATCCACGACGAACGCGACACCCGCAAGAAGCGGGTCCGCGCCGGCGTGCCGGCGGATTGATCACTTTTCTCCGCAAACGCTCGTTTCTCACCCGTCATTCCGGGGCGCTCACGAAGTGAGCGAACCCGGAATGACGGGACGAAGCTGTTACTTCGTCGGCGCGCGGCGGAAGTGGTAGCGGTAGAGCTCACGGTCGAAGCCGAGGCCGGCATAGAGCGCGCGGCCTGCGGTGTTGTCGGTGACGACCTGCAGACAGGCGCCGGTGGCGCCTTGGGCGGCGGCCCAGGCGAGCAGCGCGGTCATCAGGCGCTTGCCGAGGCCGTGACCGCGCAGCGCCTCGTCGACCACCACCGACTCGATCACCACCAGACCGCCGTGCAGCACGCCGCAGGCGGTCGCGACGATGCGGCCGTCGTGGCGGAGCGCGAAGAAACCGGTCGGCAGCGCGATTGCATCGACGACGCGGGCATAGACGGAGGCATGCGATGGTGATTGCGCCTGCAGCCGTGCGATGGCCGCCAGCCACTCGGCATCGGCGCGCGGGATGATAGTGACATCCGGCGTCACCGCGGGAAAGTCCTCGCGCGCCAGATCGCGATACAGCGTGCAGGCTTCACCTTCGGCCGCGAAGCCGCGGGTGTCGAGCTCGCTCTCCACCTGCGGCGGCAACAGCGAGACCAGCCGCACGATCAGCGGCAGCGCTTGCGCGCGATAGAGCCGATCGAATGCGTCGAGCTGCGGCGCGATCGTGGTGATGCCCGGATGCAGCGGATTGGCCGAATTGATCCGGCGCGACACGCCGTCGCCGAACCGCAGCAGCCAGTCGCCGATCAGCGCGCACCGCAACGACGGCCACGCGTTGTGGCAGGCCTGTTCGACCTGCCACGCCAATGCGTGGTCCACGTCAGCCGCCGATGGCGGCCGCGATCGCTTCCAGTGCGGCGCCGGCCTTGGAGCCGTCGGGACCGCCGGCCTGCGCCATGTCGGGCTTGCCGCCGCCGCCCTTGCCGCCGAGCACTTCGGACGCCTTGCGGACCAGATCGACCGCCGAGAACCGCGACACCAGGTCGGGCGTGACGCCGACCACGATCGAGCCCTTGCCGTCTTCGCTGGTCGCCACCAGCGCGATCACGCCTGAGCCGAGCTGCTTCTTGCCCTGGTCGACCAGGCCCTTGAGGTCCTTGATCTCGATGCCTTCGACCGCACGCGCCATCAGCTTGATGCCGCCGATGTCACGGACATCGGAGGCAGCACCGTCGCCGGCCGCGCTGCCGCCCATCGCCAGCTTCTTGCGCGCCTCGGAGAGTTCGCGCTCGAGCTTCTTGCGCTCGTCCATCAGCGCGGTGATACGCGCCGGCATGTCGTCCAGCGTGGTCCGCAGTTCGGAGGCCGCTAGCTTCGCGGTGGTGATCGCCGCATTGGCGTTGTGCCGCGCCGCGCGCCCGGTCAGCGCCTCGATGCGGCGGACGCCGGCCGCGACCGCGCTCTCCGCGGTGATCGACACCAAGCCGATATCGCCGGTGCGCTTGACGTGGGTGCCGCCGCACAGTTCGACCGACCAGCCGAACACGTTGGAGCCGTGATCGCGCGCCGCCTTGCCCATCGAGACCACGCGGACTTCGTCGCCGTACTTCTCGCCGAACAGCGCGCGGGCGCCGGCTTCGCGCGCATCGTCGACCGCCATCAGCCGGGTCACGACCTCGTCGTTTTCCAGCACGATGTCGTTGGCGATATCCTCGACCTTACGCAGCTCGTCCTGCGTGATCGGCTTCTGATGCACGAAGTCGAAGCGCAGACGGTCGGGCGCGACCAGCGAGCCCTTCTGCGCGATGTGATCGCCGAGCACCTGGCGCAGCGCCTCGTGCAGCAGATGCGTCGCCGAGTGATTGGCGCGGATCGCCGAGCGGCGGGCGTGATCGACGTCGAGCGCCAGCGCGTCGCCGAGCTTGATGCTGCCCTGCTCGACCGTGCCGAGATGCACAAACAGATCACCGGCCTTCTTCATCGTGTCGGTGACGACGAAGCGGACACCGTCGGCGGTGAGCACGCCGGTGTCACCAACCTGACCGCCGGACTCGGCGTAGAATGGCGTCTGGTTGACGATGATCGCACCGCTCTCGCCGGCCTTCAGCGCGTCGACTTCAGCGCCGTCCTTGACCAGCGCGGTGACCACACCTTCGGCGGTCTCGGTGTCGTAGCCGAGGAACTCAGTGGCCCCGAGCTTCTCGCGCAGCGAGAACCACACCGCCTCAGTTGCAGCTTCGCCCGAGCCCGCCCACGAGGCGCGGGCCTTGGCGCGCTGCCGATCCATCGCGTCGGTGAACGAGGCGATATCGACATTGATGCCGCGGTTGCGCAGCGCGTCCTGCGTCAGGTCGAGCGGGAAGCCGTAGGTGTCGTACAGCGTGAACGCGGTCTCGCCGTCGAACATGTCGCCCTTCTTCAGGCCGGCGCTCTTCTCGTCGAGGATCGCGAGGCCGCGATCGAGCGTCTTGCGGAAGCGGGTCTCTTCCAGCCGCATCGTCTCTTCAATCATCGCCTCGGCGCGCACCAGCTCCGGATAGGCCTGGCCCATCTCGCGCACCAGCGCCCACACCAAGCGCCACATCAGCGGCTCGTTGGCACCGAGCAGCTGGGCGTGACGCATCGCGCGGCGCATGATCCGGCGCAGCACGTAGCCGCGGCCTTCGTTCGACGGCAGCACGCCGTCGGCGATCAGGAACGACGACGAGCGCAGGTGATCGGCGATGACGCGGAACGACGCGGCGTCCTGCTCGGTCGGGCCGCGGCCGAGCGCCGACGAGGTGGCGTCGATCAGGCTGCGGAACAGGTCGGTGTCGAACACGCTGTCGACGCCCTGGAGGATGGAGGCCATCCGCTCCAGGCCCATGCCGGTGTCGATCGACGGACGCGGCAACGCCACGCGCTCGTCCTTCGTCACCTGGTCGTACTGCATGAACACCAGATTCCAGAATTCCAGGAATCGGTCGCCGTCCTCGTCCGGCGAGCCGGGCGGACCGCCGAAGATGTGCTCGCCGCGGTCGATGAAGATTTCCGAGCACGGGCCGCACGGACCGGTGTCGCCCATCGCCCAGAAGTTGTCGCTGGTCGGGATGCGGATGATGCGGTCGTCGGAGAAGCCGGCGATCTTCTTCCAGTAGCCGGCCGCCTCGTCGTCGGTGTGATAGACAGTGACCAGCAACTTGTCCTTCTTCAGGCCGAAGTCGCGGGTGATCAGATTCCAGGCGAGCTCGATCGCGCGTTCCTTGAAGTAATCGCCGAACGAGAAGTTGCCGAGCATTTCGAAGAAGGTGAGATGCCGCGCGGTGTAGCCGACGTTGTCGAGGTCGTTGTGCTTGCCGCCGGCGCGCACGCATTTCTGCGAGGTGGTGGCGCGCTGATAGGAGCGCTTCTCCAGCCCGGTGAACACGTTCTTGAACTGCACCATGCCGGCATTGGTGAACATCAAGGTCGGGTCGTTGCGCGGCACCAGCGGCGACGACGACACGATCTCGTGGCCGTTCTTGGCGAAGTAGTTCAGAAACGTAGACCGAATTTCGTTAACGCCGCTCATGTTCGTCCAATCACCCGGAATGCCCGCGAAACGCCCGCCGAACCCACCTCTTCCGGTGTCATGCCTTTTAGACGCGGGGGCGCGCGCTGTCTAGAAAGTGGGCATAGATCCAGTTGTTTGCCAGCCGGGAGGCCCACTTCCACGGGCGTTTACGAAGACCCGTTGATAGCTCGCCAAGCCGCGTTGACAGCCTTGTTGAAGCCGTGTTTGTGTCCTACCTACCTAAGACTAAGTCGCGTCGGGAGAGATCGGCCCAATCCTTCGGTGAAGGGGGCCGGCGCCGAAGGAGCAACCGCCCCGGAAACTCTCAGGCAAACGGACCGCGCGGCCGACTGACATCTGGAAAGAGACCCTACCGGGCGATCCCGGGACGGGTCCGCCGACGGGATAATGCTCTCAGGCACAGCGACAGATGGGGCTCGAACGGTGACGAGAAATCGGTCTCGGGAACCTTGGGAGCCTGGATATGCTGGCGGGTGACGACACCCAATCCTTGAAACGCACGCCGCTCTACGCGCTGCATCTGGCACGCGGCGGCAAGATGGTGCCCTTCGCCGGCTACGACATGCCGGTGCAATACCCGCTTGGCGTGCTGAAAGAACATCTGCACACCCGCACTGCCGCAGGGCTTTTCGACGTTTCGCATATGGGCCAGATCGAGCTGCGGGCGAAGTCCGGCAAGCTCGAAGACGCCGCCCGCGCGCTCGAAGCGCTGATCCCGCAGGACATCGTGGCGCTGCCGCCCGGCCGCCAGCGCTACGCGCAGTTCACCAATGAATCCGGCGGGATTCTCGACGACCTAATGGTCACCAATCTCGGCGACCGGCTGTTTCTGGTGGTCAACGCCGCCTGCAAGGCCGAGGACGAGGCGCACCTGCGCGCGCATCTGTCGGACACCTGCGACATCACCGCCCTCACCGATCGCGCGCTGATCGCGCTGCAGGGCCCGAAGGCCGAAGCTGCGCTGGCGAAATTCTGTGCAGACGTCACCACGATGAAGTTCATGGATGTCGCCGAGCTCAGCCTCGACGGCCTTGCCTGCATCGTCTCGCGCTCCGGCTACACCGGCGAAGACGGCTTCGAGATTTCGGTGCCGGCGGACGGCGCCGAACGGCTTGCGACCGCGCTGCTCGACAACCCCGACGTGCTGCCGATCGGCCTCGGCGCCCGCGACAGCCTGCGGCTGGAAGCGGGCCTCTGCCTCTACGGCCACGACATCGACACCACGACCACGCCGGTCGAGGCCGCGCTGAGCTGGTCGATCCAGAAGAGCCGCCGCAGCGGCGGCGCCCGTTCTGGCGGCTTCCCCGGCGCCTCGGCGATTCTCAGCCAGCTCGATGGCAGCACCGCGCGGCTGCGCGTTGGACTGCGGCCCGAGGGCCGCGCCCCGGTGCGCGAGACTGCACCGCTGTTCGCCAGCGACGATTCGACCGAGGCAGTCGGCACCGTCACCTCCGGCGGCTTCGGGCCGAGCCTGAATGCGCCGGTGGCGATGGGCTATCTGCCGGCCGCGCTGGCTGTGCGCGACACCGTCGTTTTCGCCGAAGTGCGCGGCCAGCGTCTGCCGCTGCGCGTCGCGGCCATGCCGTTCGTTCCGAACACCTACAAGCGCTGAGGACTTGTCATGACCACGCTCTACACCCCCGATCATGAATGGCTGAAGATCGAGGGCGACGTCGCCACGATCGGCATCACCGACTACGCCCAGGAACAGCTCGGCGACGTGGTGTTTGTCGAGCTGCCGAAAGTCGGCCGCGCCGTGAAGAAGGCTGAAGCCGCCGCCGTGGTCGAATCGGTGAAGGCGGCCTCCGACGTCTACGCGCCGATCACCGGCGAAGTACTCGAAGTCAACGAGACGCTCGGCACCGAGCCCGGCCTGGTGAATTCCGACGCCGGCGGCGCTGCGTGGTTCTTCAAACTGAAGATCGCCGACAAGAGCGAGCTCGACGGCCTGATGGACGAAGCGGCCTACAAGGCCCACACGGCCTGACGGACCGTCCGTTCGCCTGAATTCGTCATTGCGAGCGAAGCGAAGCAATCCAATTCCAGCGCACTGTGTCTCTGGATTGCTTCATCGCTTCGCTCCTCGCAATGACGACGCTGAGATTGAGACGCCTGAGATTTCCGAGCAACCTGCCTTTGCGGGCCGTTGCATTTGACGAGGACCAGAGCATGCCGCATCGCCGACCGATCGACGCCGCCAACGACTTCGTGCGTCGGCATATCGGGCCCTCGCCGCAGGACATCGCGGCGATGCTGGCGACCGCCGGCGCCGGAAGCTTAGAGCAGCTCGTCGCCGAGACGCTGCCTTATGCGATCCGGCATCGCGAGCCGCTGAAGCTCGGCGCGCCGCTCACCGAGAGTGAAGCGCTGGCGCATATGAGCGAACTCGCCGCGCAGAACCAAGTCTTCACCTCGCTGATCGGTCAAGGCTATTACGGCACGATCCTGCCGACCGTGATCCAGCGCAATATTCTGGAAAATCCGGCTTGGTACACGGCCTATACGCCTTATCAGCCCGAGATCAGCCAGGGCCGGCTGGAAGCGCTGTTCAACTTCCAGACCATGATCTGCGACCTCACCGGGCTCGACGTCGCCAACGCGTCGCTGCTCGACGAAGGCACCGCGGCAGCGGAAGCGATGGCGCTGGCCGAGCGCGCCGCGGCCAAGAACGCCAAGGCCTTCTTCGTCGATGCCGATACCCATCCGCAGACCATCGCGGTGCTACGCACCCGCGCCGAGCCGCTCGGCTGGCGCATCATCGTCGGCGATCCGGAGACCGAGCTGGAAGGCGCCGACGTGTTCGGCGCTCTGCTGCAATATCCCGGATCGTCGGGCGCCTTGCGCGATCCGCGTGCGGTGATCGCGGCGCTACGCAAGAAGGGCGCGCTGGCCGTGGTCTCTGCTGACCTGCTCGCGCTGACGCTGATCACCCCGCCCGGAGAACTCGGCGCCGATATCGCGATCGGCTCGGCGCAGCGCTTCGGCGTGCCGATGGGGTATGGCGGGCCGCACGCCGCGTTCATGGCGGTGCGCGACAGTCTGAAGCGCAGCCTGCCCGGCCGCATCGTCGGACTGTCGATCGACAGCCACGGCCAGCCGGCCTATCGGCTGGCGCTGCAGACCCGCGAGCAGCACATCCGCCGCGAAAAGGCGACCTCCAACATCTGCACCGCGCAGGTGCTGCTGGCTGTGATCAATGCGATGTACGCGGTGTATCACGGCCCCGACGGCCTCGCCGCGATCGCGCGCCGCGTCCACCGGCGCACGGCCGTGCTGGCGGCCGGCCTGCAGCAGCTCGGCCTGACGCCGAGCCACGGCACCTACTTCGACACGCTGACGATCGAAGTCGGCGATCGCCGCGACGCCATCGTGGCGCGCGCCGAAGCCGAGAAGATCAACCTGCGGATCAATGCGTCTTCGCTCGGCATCTCGCTCGACGAGACCACCACGCCGGCGATCGTCGAAGCGCTGTGGCGCGCCTTCGGTGGATCGCTCGACTACGCCACTGTGGAACGCGACGCAGGCGACGCGATCGGCACCGCGCTGCCGGCGGCGCTGAAGCGGACCAGCGATTATCTGACCCAGCCGGCGTTCCAGGACTATCGTTCGGAAACCGAACTACTGCGCTACATGCGCAAGCTGTCCGACCGCGATCTGGCGCTCGACCGCGCGATGATTCCGCTCGGCTCCTGCACCATGAAGCTGAACGCCACCACCGAAATGATGCCGCTGACCTGGCCTGAATTCGGCAGCCTGCATCCGTTCGTGCCGAAGGCGCAGGCCGCCGGCTATCACGTGCTGTTCGCCAGGCTGGAAACCTGGCTCGCCGAGATCACCGGCTATGATGCGGTGTCGCTGCAGCCGAATTCCGGCGCGCAGGGCGAATATGCCGGCCTGCTGGCGATCCGCGGCTATCATCTGTCGCGCGGCGAGCCGCACCGCAAAGTCTGCCTGATCCCGTCGTCGGCGCACGGCACCAACCCGGCCTCCGCCGCGATGGCCGGCATGGACGTGGTGGTGGTGGGCTGTGATGCCCATGGCGACGTCGACGTCGACGATCTGCGCGCCAAGGCCGAGGCGCATTCGTCAAATCTCGCGGCAGTGATGATCACCTATCCGTCGACCCACGGCGTGTTCGAAGAGCACATCCGCGACATCTGCGACATCGTCCACGCCCATGGCGGTCAGGTCTATCTGGACGGCGCCAATCTCAACGCGCAGGTCGGCCTCGCCCGCCCCGGCGACTACGGCGCCGACGTCAGCCATCTCAATCTGCACAAGACCTTCTGCATCCCGCATGGCGGCGGTGGCCCGGGCATGGGTCCGATCGGCGTGCGCGCGCATCTGGCGCCGTTCCTGCCGGGCCATCCGGCCAAGGGCGAACCGCTGAACGGCGGCCTGCATGGCGGCGGTACGGTGTCGGCGGCGCCGTGGGGCTCCGCCTCGATCCTGACGATCTCCTACATCTACATTCTGATGATGGGGGCGGCCGGCCTGAAGCGGGCCACCGAAATCGCGATCCTCAACGCCAATTACATCGCTGCAAAGCTGCAGCCGCATTTCCCGGTGCTGTATCGGAACGCCCGCGGCCGGGTCGCGCACGAGTGCATCGTCGATCCGCGTGCGCTGAAGACCACCACCGGCGTCACCGTCGACGACATCGCCAAGCGGCTGATCGACTACGGCTTCCACGCCCCGACCATGAGCTTCCCGGTGCCGGGCACGCTGATGATCGAGCCGACCGAGTCGGAATCGAAGGCCGAGATCGACCGGTTCTGCGACGCCATGATCGCGATCCGCCGCGAGATCGCGCAGGTCGAGGATGGCCGCTACAAGATCGAACAGTCGCCGCTGCGCCACGCGCCGCACACCGCACACGATGTCACCAGCGCCGACTGGACCCGGCCCTATCCGCGGACCGAAGGCTGCTTCCCGGCGCCTAACTCGCGCACCGACAAATATTGGAGCCCGGTCGGCCGCGTCGACAACGTCTATGGCGACCGCAACCTGATCTGCTCGTGCCCGCCGGTCGAAGACTACGCGCTGGCGGCCGACTACGCGCGGGCCGCGGAGTAGCTGTCGCCGCTGGCTCGCCGCCTTGAGAGGCCGGCAGCCTCGGCCCGAGGCCGCCTCGGCCACGAAGAACAACGTCATCGCCGGGCTCGACCCGGCGATCCATCCTCTTTGCAGACTTGCCTCGGTTGAGCGCGCTGCGCGCGCGAGGGATGCGCAGGCCTTCGCCGCGCCGGAGCGGCTACGGCCGCGCAGGCGGGTCAAGCTCGCACATACGTCTGTTTGAACAGCGCTTCGGCACAGCATTTTCAGTCGCGAGCAGCAATCGAGCCGTCTCCCAAACGAATGCGGCGAGCGCCGCGGGGTCCCCGGCAACAGGGGATCGCTGCACTCGCCGTCTTGAGTTCGCTTCGAAGGCTCGGACCGGACAAAGCCGGACGGGGTGACCGCCCGACCGCGCGCGGCTTACTCCTCGATCGGCTCTTCGCCGTCGGCGTCGCGCTCGGGCGAGCCGGCGAGGATCTGTTCGGCGATCAGGCCGGAGTTCTGACGGATCGCCGCTTCGATCTTGGCGGTCATGTCCGGGTTGGAGCGCAGGAACGACTTGGCGTTCTCACGTCCCTGGCCGAGCCGCTGGCTGTCATAGGAGAACCAAGCGCCGGACTTCTCGACGATGCCGGCCTTGACGCCGAGGTCGAGGATCTCGCCCATCTTGGAGACGCCCTCGCCGTACATGATGTCGAATTCGACCTGCTTGAACGGCGGCGCCAGCTTGTTCTTCACCACCTTGACGCGGGTCTGGTTGCCGATCACCTCGTCGCGCTCCTTGATCGCGCCGATGCGGCGGATGTCGAGGCGGACCGAGGCGTAGAATTTCAGCGCGTTGCCGCCGGTGGTGGTTTCCGGCGAGCCGTACATCACGCCGATCTTCATCCGGATCTGGTTGATGAAGATCACCATGGTGTTGGACTTGTTGATCGACGCGGTCAGCTTGCGCAGCGCCTGGCTCATCAGGCGGGCCTGCAGGCCCGGCAGCGCGTCGCCCATTTCGCCTTCGAGTTCGGCGCGAGGCACCAGCGCCGCCACCGAGTCGACGATCAGCACGTCGATCGCGCCGGAGCGCACCAGCGTGTCGGCGATTTCCAGCGCCTGCTCACCATGGTCGGGCTGCGAGATCAGCAGGTCGTCGACATTGACGCCGAGCTTGCGGGCATAGACCGGATCGAGCGCGTGTTCGGCGTCGATGAAGGCGCAGATGCCGCCCTTCTTCTGGGCTTCGGCGACGCAATGCAGCGCCAGCGTGGTCTTGCCCGACGATTCCGGCCCGTAGATTTCGACGATCCGGCCCTTCGGCAGGCCGCCGACGCCGAGCGCGATGTCGAGCCCGAGCGACCCGGAGGAAATCGTCTCGATTTCCATCGCGCGGTCGTTCTTGCCGAGCTTCATCACCGAGCCCTTACCGAACTGACGTTCGATCTGGGACAGCGCGGCGGAGAGCGCCTTGGATTTGTCCATGGAAGAACCTTCGACGATACGCAATGCGGTGGGGGCAGCCATCAACGTGCTCCTTATGGACGGATTCGCCAACTGGACAAACAGGCGCCGGGCTCAGCCGGCAAAATCAACGTACCCTATTTGTTCTCCGTTCGCAATCTGTTCTTGTCGAAATCTGGAGCTTTCACGAGGACCAGCGGCACAATTTCGGAACTCCGGCGGCCGCTCGGGCTGGAATGCATCCGCCCAATCCTGACGACGTGCCGTCGGGAGGCGAGCCAGGGCCGATTTGCCAGCAGAGCGAGACCACGACGGCATCGAATAGAAACGCCAAGCTACAGAGTAGCTAAACTAACCAGGTCGGGACGGCCACCTGCTAAGCAGTAAGTCGCGGGCGTTTTCTGCCGGCCGAATAGCATCAGCAAGCGATTAGCTCGCGCTTGCAGCTTGGTCGAGCCTCCTACTCAAATCAGCTCGCGTCCCGCGGTGCGAACCGGCGTCCCGTGCCGCGCCTTCATCCTTTCTCAACCCGGCTTCGCCACAACTGAAAGGATGGATAGCCTTCTTGCCACTCCCAAGATTCCGGACAAAATGCGGGTGCTGTGCGGCCGCTGCCGCGTGCCGTTCCGGGAGAAGATCAAGAACATGCGGGAGGGGTTTCAGACCCAGTGCCCGAACTGCAACCGGCTGATCACCTTCTCCAGCGACTCCGCCGATCTCGGAGTGCAGCGGGCGATGACCGAGGCACGGCGGATCCGCAATGGCGGCGCCGCGGCGGCGGTGTATGGCGGCGGCACTGAGCGGCTGTGAACGCTGCGCCGGAAGGCTCAGCGCAGGTTCTGGATGCCCCACATCACCAGCAGCATCGCCGGCACGCAGACCGCGGCGTAGATCGCCCATTTGGTCAGGCCCGCGCCGGTGCCGCGCTTGAAAGCTTCGAGCAGCCGATAGGTCGCGACGATCCAGGGCAGGATGATTCCGACCGCGACGGCGTCGACCACGTACCAAAAACTCATCTTCCATCGTCCCGTGCAATGACCGCGCGCCAGCTTTACCGCAGCCGCTCCGCTCCACCATCCATTCCTTCGGCGGAGGGCAATCGGCCGCAGCGGCGGTATCGGCAGATCAGGGTTTTCCTGACAGCACCGGCCGCTCCCCCTGGAACTGGCGGACAGCATTTCGGATCGACAGGCATTTTCGCTCGTACTAGCCTGAGGGTGCCATCCGCTTCGACAGGAGACGTGACTGACGGGCGTGCGCGCTGCGATGGCCGCCCCGTCCTATGGGAGCAAACGAACAGGAGAGCGTCTTGGATAAATTTCTCCGCGACGAAAACCTGAAATTGTATCGCCGACTGCTGTCGGAGACGACCGACGAAGACCGCCGCCGGGTGCTGAAGCAATTGATCGCGCAGCTCACCCAGCATCATGCCCATCAGGGGCATGGCGGTTCGTAACACCAACGGTATTTGATTTTACGCATAGGCAACGCCGAGCGGCCGCCGCTAGCCTGCCGCCGTCATTGCCGAGCTTTCTAGAGGTGGGGAGTTTCGACCGTGACCGGAGCCCCGAACACGGCCTCGTTCGGGGCTCCTTGTTTTTTGTGGGTACAGTTTTTTGTGGGTCAGTGACCGCGCTCGGCCGTCGCAGCGCCAGACACGTCGCCCCTCCCTATCGTCGCCCCTCTGATCATTGCGAGTGCCGCGCAGGTTCCGTTTCATTCGGAACCCGACATGCTTTAGGCTTCGCGCCGCGGGTGCGCAGGACAGCGCCCGCCTTGCATCAATCAGGCTCGTCATCGCCGCGTGCAGCTCGGCACCGGCTCTTACCGACAAGGAGACAGGAATGCGCCGGCAGGCCATGGACAGATTTCGGATCGGCACGCTGATCGCGCTGACGGGCGCGGCGATCGCCCTGGCGGGCTGCGGCGAAGGCTCGCGCGGACCGCAAGGCGAAGCCGGTCCGCAAGGCCCCGCCGGCCCGGCGGGACCGGCCGGCCCTGCCGGCAAGGACGGCGCCTCGATCTCCAGCGTCCGCACCCTGACCTCGACCAGCTGCCCGGCCAACGGCTGTCCGACCGCCTGCGGTGCCGACGAGGCGCTGGTCTCGGCGCTGTGCGTCGGCAACGGCTCGGCACGGTTCAGCGACAACATCACGATCGAGAACGGCATCATGACCGCGCGCTGCGGCGCCAGCTCGGTGCGCATCGAGGTGAGCTGCGCCCGCAAGTAATCGCGCGAGGGTTGAGCAAACCAGCACAGGCCGCCAGCGTCCGACGCCGGCGGCCTTTTGCGTTCAGGATCAGCGGCTTGACGATTCGGTTGTGAACGCCCGCATCGATTACCGGCAGTATTAACCGGATTAAGCTTGCATGCGATTCAGTCGCAATTTAACGGTAAAATCATACGCTAATTGATCTAGATCAAGCGCATGGACGGCCGCACCCGGCAAGTCGTTCTCCTAGAACTAAAGGCGGAACCGGCCTTCCAATGTCGCATGTGCTCTATCAGTGTCCCCGGACCGGGATGAAGGTCCAGGCTTGGCTGCAGGAAGACCCCGGAAGCTCGGCACAGACCACGTTCGAGCTGGTGCATTGCCCGGCGTGCGCGCAGATGCATTTCGTCGACCGCCGCACCGGCAGCCTGCTCGGCGACAAGAAGAAATAGCCGGCGCCCGCGACAGCGCCGCCGGCCACAGACGGACGAAGTCCGCCGCACTCCATCGATCAATTGCGATAGCTATTCGGGCTTTCGGGCGGGCTCGACCGCGCGGGGCCGGTCCGGCAGCACCGCATTGCGCAAGGTGGGGTGCACCTCGATCCGGCCGTTGTAGTCGATAAAGCCGGCCTTGCGAAACTTGTTCATGAAGAAGCTGACACGCGACCGGGTCGTCCCGATCATCTCCGCCAGCGTCTCCTGACTGATCTCGATCGGCACCGGCCGCGACGCCTCGGCCGGGTCCGCAAGCAGCAGCAGCAACCGCGCCAGGCGCTTCTCGCTGTTGTTGAACAGCTGATCGATCAGGTCGTCTTCGACCCGTGAATTGCGCGCCACTAGGTGCCGGGTGAACAGCTCGCACATCGCCGGCTCACGCTGCAGCGTCGCCATCATCGACGCGTTGGTGATGCTGGTGAGGGTACAGTCTTCCAGCGCAATCGCGGTCGCACGGCGGCGATGATCGAGCAGACCGCTTTCGCCGAAGAATTGTCCGGGCTGCAGGATGGCGACCACCGCGCCCTTGCCCTGCTCCGACATCACCGACAGCTTGATGCGGCCTTGCTGGATGTACATCACGCAGTCGGCGGCTTCGTCTTGCGTGAAAATGGTCTGGCCGGCGCGAAATTGCAGAACGGCGCGTCCCGTACCTGCACTGCGAAGAAAGACCTTTGGATCGAACGGCACCTCGCGCGACGTCACGTGATATCCTGCGAACGAAAACGAATGAGTCAGTCGGATCCGGCCGCGCAACGAGTTGCGTACGCCGGGGTTCCGTCCGCGCATCATCCTCAAATCGCAGAAAAAATCTGTGCCGTTTTGACCACCTGCCTATCGCCGCAGCAGTGGCCGTTAGACGAGCTTAATTGCTCTGGTGGGTCTTGCGCTTGGCCTTGGGCTGGGTCGCCTCGGCGCCGCGGACGCCACCCCACGGATCGTTCGGCGCCTGCGCATCCGGAATCTTACGCAGCGATTCCTGGTAGGCCTTCTGCCGGACCGCGTCCTGGGCCTTCTCTTCCGGGGACTTGTGCTCGATCTCCGGCACCAGATTGACGTGCGGGCCCTCGCCCTGGGCCAAAGCCGGCCCCGTCAGCAGGGCCAGGACGGCAACGCCGTGCAGAATCTTCATCGCAAACTCCCTCTCGCGCAGGCCGTGCCCGGCCGCAGCGCTACAGATGATCCGACCGGCAGGATTTCGGCGATTGCCAATCTTCCCAGATCGGACCGCATTTGGTGCAACCGTTCAGCACGATCGCCGTCACCACCAGGCCGACCACCAACGCAACTCGTCTGACCATCGTGTCCCCTTTCGGATGCCGCCGAACTTAAGGGATCGACCGTGTCGTTTTCAAGCCGTCCCGAATCGGATGGGATGCTGCGAAACGCCGCGAAACATGCGGATAATCAACGAGTCAGGGAGAGACGCATGGCAGAGCAGCAGGCGGCGGAGTTCGGCCTTCAGGAGGCGCGGCAGATGCTGCAGGAGGCGTTCGCGCCCTGGGTGCTGGACCTCGGCCTGTCGATCGAAACCCTCGAGCTCGATCCGCCGTCGGGCGGCCAGGCTGACTGGCAGCCCGGCGCAACTCTGCGGATGGCGTTCTCCGAGCGGCTGTGTCGCAGCGGCGGCGTGGTCTGCGGCCAGGCCCTGATGGCACTGGCCGACACCGCGATGGTGTTTGCGGTCTGCGCCGGCAACCGCGGCTTCCGGCCGATGACCACGGTCGATCAGACCACCCATTTCCTGAAAGCCGTCGCCTCGACCGACGTGATCGCCGACGCCCGCCTGGTCAGGCTCGGCCGCACCATGAGCTTTGGACGGGTCACGCTGCTCGGTGCCTCCGACGGCAAGCCGGTGGCGATGGTGTCGAGCGCGTTTGCGATGCTGTAAGCGGCCCGGGCGGCGGCTTCACAGGCGCCGCGCCGACAGCCGTCCAGATGCCGCGTTCAATAGCGGCCGCGGCTCGGTCCGGTCTGGCCGCCGCCGCGATACGGACCGCCGTAGCCGCCACGGAAACCGCCGCCGAATTGAATCACCGGCCCCGGCGGCGGATCGTAGATCGGCGGCCGCCGCACCACGACGTCGTCTTCGTCCTCGACATAGACCCTCGTCCGTGAGGCCTTGCCGCCGCGCTTGGGCGGGTCGTCGCGCTCGGCCCGGCTCTTGGTTTTCTTCACATCGGTCTTCTTGGGCTCAGCCTTCTGCTGCAGCGCCGGCGCGCCCGGCCCGCACGGACAGGTCGGCGCCGCGGCGGCAACCACCGGCGTCGCGAGCGCGGCCGGCACCACCACCGCGGTGTCCGGGCGATTGCGCAGCCGCTCGGCGAGCTTGCGCGCGGTCGCGGTAAGGTCGCTGTCCGGATATTCGGTCAGGAATGCCAAATAGGCCGACCCGGTGTTGACGAGCACCGCCCGGCTCCACGCCTTCATCCGGCGATGGCGGTCAAGCCAGCGCTTGGCCTCCGGCGCAAACGGCGGCTCAGCGTAGAGCCCGACAAACGCTTCATAGGCGTCGGCCGAACCGTCGGAGACGATCAACGTGTTGGCCTGATCCACCGGCTTGCCCTTCAAGAAGGCGCGCCACTCCTCGACCGTGCGCGGCTTCGGCGCCGCGGTGTCGATCGGCGGGGCGGCGGAGGCGGTGAAGAACTGGAAGTCGTCGACCAGCGACGAGCTCTCCCACGGCGTCTGGCGGCCTTCGGTCGCCTGATGCACCGCGAGCCGCACCCGCTTGAGCGTGTCTTCGATCTTCAGCCCGTTCTCGCGCCCCGCTTTGAGCAGCGCAGTGGTGTAAGGGCTGTTGGCGCCGCCCCCGTCCTCGGCTTCGGCGCCCGGCGAGGTCGAGTACGATAATAGCGTGCCGGGCGCGCCGGACTTGGTGTCGACCAGCGCCAGCCCCTGCCCCGTCGTCTTATTGATGCTCGGAAACGGATTGTTGCGGCAGGCATCGAGCATGATGATCCGGCTCTTGCTCGGCACCGAGCCCAGCGTGTTGAGCACGTCATCGAGCCGCACCGCCTGAAGCGGAATGTCGGCCTCGCGCTTGGGATCGATGTCGACCGGGATCAGATAGTTCTCGCCGTCCACCTGGATGCCGTGACCGGCATAGAACACCAGCGCGACGGTCTCCGGCCCTTTCGCCGCCACCGTGGCGGCGAAGTCGCCGACCTTGGCGCGAAGCTCGGTCTGGCCAAGATCGGACGCCTCGGTGACCTCGAAGCCGGCCTCGCCGAGCAGCGCGGCGATCGCCTTGGCGTCGTTCACTGGATTGGGCAGCGCCGGCACCGCCCGATAGGCCGATTGCCCGATCACCAGCGCGACCCGGCTTTCCGCGGCCGCAGCGGCCACTCCGCACAGCAGGCTGGCGGCGGTCGCCGCGGCCCTCAGCATCGCGCGTCGCATGGCGTCTCCTTGCCGACCAATGACCGCTCTTGGTCGCGCCCCGGCGAGAGCGGGTTCAGGCGACGTGGCAAGTCGACGCCGACAGACCGCCTCCGAGGAAAGCTGCGGTTAACATTGTCGGCAAATTGCCTCGTGGAACCAAGCTGATGTTGGGAGTCGGCGGTTAGTCTCCTGGCCGTCGCGCCGGGGCTTGCTTCGGGCGCGCTTCGACAATTCAGGACCGAGAGCTTTGGCCGAAACGTTCCCCTCCACGCCGTTCGTGCATCGCCGCGCCGTCGCGCCAACGACGGCCGCTCCCGGCACGCTGCCCGAGGTCGCCGCGATCGACAAGGCAGCCTGGTGCGATCTGGCAACCCGGGTGATCGAGCCGAACGGTTACTATCTGCCGGAGTGGGTGATCGCAGCGAACGGTGGCGACGCGGTCCCGCGCGCACTGACCGCGCAGGATTCCGCCGGCCGGCTGATCGGCGTCCTGCCGGTGATCTCGTGCTGGCGCGCGTTCCATCTGCCGCTGCCGGCGCTGGTATCAGCCGATCCGTTCCGCTCGCTGGATACGCCGCTGCTTGACCGCGATGCAGCCGATGACGCCGCCGCCAAGATGATGGCCCAGGCGCGCGCTGCCGGCGCCCGCGCCCTGGTGCTACGCGACGTCGCCCGCGAAGGCGAAGCGATGGCGGCGTTCACGCGCGTGCTCGCCACCGAAGGGCTCAGCCCGCGCCTGATCAACGGCTGGACCCGCGCCGGCCTCGACGCCAGCCGCGACGGCGAAGCCCTGCTGCGCCAGGATCTCGATACGAAGAAGCTGAAGAACCTGCGCCGGCTCGAGCGTCGTCTCGGCGAGCACGGCGAGGTACGCTTTACCGTGTCCAAAACTGCCGACGAGGCAGCGCGGGCGTTCGACATCTTTCTGGCGCTGGAAGACAGCGGCTGGAAAGGCCGCCGCGGCAGCCCGCTGAAGCGGCAGCCGGAGCTTGCGGCCCGGCTGCGATCGCGCTGGCCTCGCGCGGCCAATGCGAGGTGATCACTCTGTCTGCCGGCACAACGCCGATCGCAGCCGGCATCGTGTTGCGCCACGCCGACCGCGCCTATTTCTTCAAGCTCGGCATCGACGAGAGCTTCGCCCGCTGTTCACCCGGGGTGCTGCTGACACTGGCGCTGACCCGGCATCTCTGCGCCGATCCGGACATCCGCTTTGCCGACTCCACTGCCAGCGCCCAGCATCCGATGATCGATCCGATCTGGCGCGGCCGGTTCGCCGTCGGCGACCTGGTGTTGCCGCTGCGCAAACGCGACCCGCTGTTCGCGCCGATCGTTGCTACGCTGTCGGCGCGCGACCGGCTGCGGCACTTCGCCAAGCGGCTGTTGAAGCGCTGATTACTCCGCGGCTTCCGCGTTCAGCTCCGCCGACAGCTTACGGATGGCACGGGCGATCAGCGCCGGTTCCTGCGCGCCGGACACCGCGTATTGGTGCATGAACACGTAAGTCGGCACACCGGAAATACCCTTGTCGGCGGCCTCCTGCGCCTGCGCCGAGACTTCCTCGACGTCCTGATCGGTGGCGAGCCGGGCGCGGATGTCGGCGGCATCGAGGCCGCATTCGGCCGCCGCCTGCACCAGCACCTCAGGATCGGTGAGATCGCCGCCGTCGCGGAAGTACAATTCCATCAGCCGCTGCTTCATCGCCGGCCCCTGGCCGACCGCGCTCGCCCAATGAATCAGGCGATGACAATCGATCGTGTTCGGCTGCCGCTGCACGCGCTCGGGGTGATATTCCAGGCCCTCTTGCGCGGCGGTCTCGGCGATGCGGCCGGCGATTTCCTTGTAGCGCTCCGGCGATCCGAACTTCTTGGTCAGATACTCGTCGCGGCTGATGCCCTCACGCGGCACCCAGGGATTGAGGAAGAACGGCCGGTAGATCAGCTCGACCGGCACCTCCGGCGCCAGCGCGATCGCCTGCTCGATCCGCTTCTTGCCGATGTAGCACCAGGGGCAGACCACATCGGACACCACGTCGATCGTTAGCGGCTTCAGCGTGCTCATCGGCGCCTCCTCGTTGTCGTTGCCGGCACAGTCCCACACAGATGGGGCGCAGGCAACGCCGGACAAGGCGGATCAGAGCCGCGCGGCCAGTTCGCGCAATCGCGTCCCCGTGATCGCATCGGCCGGAAAGAATGTCTCGATCGCGATTTCCGACAGGGTGACGTCGATCGGCGTGCCGAACACCATGGTGGTGGAGATGAAGCTCAGCACCTCGTCGCCGAGCTGCAGGCGAAACGGCACCGCGACCGCATCCGCTGCGATCGGTGCGGCGCGCGCCGGCACCGGATAGGTCTTCAGTTCTTCGTACAGCGCGATCAGCTTCGGATCGGCGCTGGTCTCGCACTGCCGATGTAGTCGCTCCAGCAGATGCGCGCACCACTCGCCCAGATTGGCGGTGCGTGCCGCCAAACCTTCGGGATGAAACGACAGCCGCAGCACGTTGAGCGGCGGCGCAAGCAGATGCGGCGCAACGCCGTCGAGCATCGACGCAACCATGCGGTTGGCCGACACCAGGTTCCAGTGCCGATCGACCGCCAACGCCGGGTTCGGCTCGTGCGCGGCAAGCACCTGATCAACCGCAGCCCGCACCGAGGCGAGCGCCGGGTCATCCAGCGAGCGCTGCGGGAACGCCGGTGCGAAGCCCGCCGCGACGAGCAGCACGTTGCGCTCACGGAGCGGAACGTCGAGCCGCTCGGCGAGCCGCAGCACCATCTCGCGCGACGGCGAGGCGCGTCCCGTCTCGACGAACGACAGATGCCGCGCGGAGATTTCCGCGTCGAGCGCGAGATCGAGCTGACTGAGCCGGCGGCGCTGCCGCCACTGCCGCAAGTAATCGCCGATCCGGACCGGCTGCGCGCCGGCGGCGGCATTGATCGAAGACACGTTGGTGTTCATGCGCGAACGCTAGCACGCACACCGCACAGCATCCATGACCTCCGAGGTAAAGCGTTTCTGACCTGCCAGGTAATCGAATTGCGTCGCGCATCCCGGCATCCTTCGGGGCATCGCTGCAACCGAAGGAGACGTTCCATGATCCAATCCTCTATGGCCCACCCGTCCACGCTACTCCGCCGCGCCCTGCAGGCCGATGCTGTCGTCAGCGGCGCGATGGCGTTGCTGCTGAGCTTGGCGGCCGGCACGCTCTCGCGCCTGCTCGCCCTGCCGCAGCCGCTGCTGCTGGAGACCGGACTGTTCCTGATCGGCTACGCCGCCCTGGTCGGCTGGCTCGGTACCCGCAGCGTGCTGCCACGGACACTGGTGCTGATCGTGATCGGCGGGAATGCACTATGGACGCTCGCAAGCGTCGCACTGCTGCTCAGCGGCGCAGTCGCACCGAATGCGCTCGGCATTGCTTTCGTGCTGATGCAGGCGACGGCGGTCGGGATCTTCGCCGAGCTGCAATTCATTGGGCTGAAGCGGAGCGGCGCAGCGGTCGCTGCATAAGCACCGCCTCTCCGTCATTGCGAGGAGCGTAGCGACGAAGCAATCCAGCAGCTCAGTGCACGGAGCTGGATTGCTTCGCTTCGACCGC
>NZ_QTKI01000378.1:0-4712 GCF_010820945.1 Rhodopseudomonas sp. BR0C11 | reverse complement strand
GGGTATAAGAGACAGCTCCCAGGTTCGCATCGTGATGTGCTGGCGATCGACGATATGGGCGAGCGTGATGTTGGCGCGCTCCGGGAAGATCGGATGGTTCTCGAGCAATGGTCCGAACCGGCCGAGATCGTAGGCGTTCACATCGTCGACCCAGAAGATCGCGTGCGGGTTGCCCATGCTGACGACCGACGGCGTGTGCAGCACCGGCGCGTCGATCGGGCCGATCTGCAATTCGATCATCCGGGTGTCGCGGAATTCCTCGGCGAGCGGGATGTCCTGCCAGCCGAACTTCGGCTCGCCCATGTCGACGGTGTAGAGGCCATCGGCCGGGCCGCGCCAGCAATTGAGCAGGCCGGCGCGGGTCTCGAAGGTCAGGCCGTTCTGGTCGCTGCCGGCGAACATCTGCTGCGCGACGCAGCGCATGCCGTTGCCGCAGGCGCCGGATTCGGAGCCGTCATTGTTGTAAATCCGGACGAAGGCTTCGGTGCCGGGCAGCCGGGCCGGCTGCAGCAGCATCAACTGATCGTAGGGCACATGCGCCGCCACCGCCCGCGCATCGGCCGGCGTCACCGGCGCCGGCTGATCGCGCAGGTCGACCACCACGATCTCGTTGCCGATGCCGTTCATCTTGGCGAACAGGCGGTTGTCCAGCGCGCTCATGCTCTCGTCCTCGCCGCGCCTATATGGCGAACCCGGCCCGGTTTGGCCAGTCTGCCGCCCGCAGCGGCGCACGGCCACAGGGAAGCCACACCGTCATCGCATGGCTCGCCAGGACGGGACGAAATCGCGGATCGGATGTTATGAGGAGCCGCTCGACTCGGTGATTGGCGCAAGTCCGATGCTGCGCCACGCGGGAAGGTCGGGCGACGTTCGCGGTGGCCTTGGGAGAGATGGAATGGAACGCCCCTGCCTGTTTGGTGTGACGCGCGTCGGGCTGATGCCGGCGCTGGTGCTGACGCTCGGCATCGCCGGCGCATCGGCCCAGACCGCCCCCGACGCCAGCAAGGACGCCAAGGACAAGCCGGCAGCCGCAGCACCGGCGCCAGCTCAGACTGCGCCGACCCAGCCGGCACCGGCTCAGGCCACGCCGGCACCTGCCACCCCGTCAAATCCGTCGACCTCTGCGCCGTCCACCTCTGCCCCAGCGACGCCGCCGACGGCGAGCGAGACACCAGTTGCGACGCCAGCTCCCGCCACGCCTCCGTCAGCGGCCCAGACCCCCGCTGCGCCGTCCACGCCCGCGCCGGTGCAGACCGCTGATCCGTTCGGCGAGGAGACCACGCTGGAGCCGAAGACGGTGGTGATCCTGAAGGGCAAGGCGAACTGGGATAATGCGTTCGACAGTTTGATGGACGCGTTCAAGTCCCTGACGGCGCTGCTCGACAAGCAGGGCATCGCGCCGAACGGCAACCCGATGATCGTCTACACCTCGACCGACGATACCGGCTTCACCTTCCAGGCTCAGGTGCCGGTGCCGCAGGAGCCGAAGAACCTCGCCAAGTCGATGAGCATCGGCAAGTCGCCCGACGGCAAGGCGCTCAAGTTCGTCCACCGCGGCTCCTACGACAACATGGACAACACCTACGAGGCGATCACCAACTTCCTCGACGACAAGAAGCTCGAGGCCAAGGACACCTTCATCGAGGAATACATCACCGACCCGCTGAAGACCGCCGAAGACAAGCTGGTGATCAACGTTTACGTGCCGATGAAATGAACATGCTCCGCTCTGTTTCCGTTGCTGCCGCTTGCTGCCTGCTCGTCGCGTTGCCGGCGCTTGCCCAGGACGCCCCGCCGCCGGGTATCGTCGTGCGCGGCGAAGCGCAGAAGTCGGTCGCGCCCGACACCGCGCTGATCGAAGCCGGGGTGTCGAACTTCGCCAAGTCGGCCCGTGCGGCGGCGGAAGCCACCAATCTGGCGATGGGCAAGGTGCTGCTGGAGTTGAAGAACGCCGGCATCGACGGCAAGGACATCCAAACCTCGCAATTGTCGCTGCAGCCGCAATATGCCGACCGGCCCGGCCCGAGCGAAGTCACCGGCTATGTGGCCAAGAACATCGTGTCGGTGCGGGTGCGCGACATCGCGGCAGTGGCGGGGATTCTCGATCGGCTGATGGTGGCCGGCGCCAATGAGGTGCGCGGCATCAGCTTCACCGTTAGCGATGCATCCAAGCTGCTCGACGAAGCGCGGACCGCAGCGGTCGCCGATGCGCGCCGCAAGGCCGAGATCTACGCGCGCGCCGCTGGTCTCACGCTCGGTGCGCCGCTGTCGATTGCCGAAGATTCCGCCCCCGGTATGGTGCCGATGCGCAAGATGGCGGCGGATCTGTCGACCGGCGCTCAGGTTGCGCCGGGCGAGCAGACCCTGAACGTGTCGGTCACGGTGAACTGGGGCATCAAGGCGCAGTAAGCGCGGCGCTCACAGCTCGAACACCTGCCCGGGCTTCAGCACCGGAAACCGCTCGCGCGGCACGCTCTCGGCATCGAGCGCCGCGTACAGCGCCTGCTCGGGTGCATCGATCGCCTCGTCGGTGAGCTGGAAGGTGCCGTGGTGATTGGCGAGCGCCCGCTCGGCGCCGCAATCGGCCAGCGCCCTCACGGCGTCGGCCGGATTCATGTGCTGATCCTGCATGAACCAGCGCGGCTCATAGGCGCCGATCGGCAGGATCGCCAGCTTCAGCGGCGCGTGGGCGTCGCGGACGCGGCGGAAGTGCCGGCCATCGCCATAGCCGGAATCGCACACCACGTAGATCTTGCCGGCTGGCGTTTCGAGCACGAAGCTGGCCCACAGCGCGCGGTTGCGGTCGAACAGGCCGCGGGCGGTCCAGTGCCGGGTCGGCACCAGCGTCACCGCGACGCGATCATTCAGCTCGATGCGGTCGCTCCAGTCATAAGCTTCGGCGCGGATCGTGGCATCGTGCGCCGTCATCGTCAGATCGTTGCCGAGCGGCGTGATCACCCGCGGGGCATGCGCAGCAGTAAGCCGCGACAGCGTAGCAAGGTCGAGATGGTCGTAGTGGCCGTGCGACACCAGCACCACGTCGATCTTCGGCAGGCGGTCGAACGCGATGCCCGGATCGTTGTGCCGTTTGGGCCCGGCGAAGCTGACCGGTGACACCCGCTCCGACCACACCGGGTCAATCAGGATGTTCAGTCCGGCGGTCTGGATCAGCCAGCTCGCATGGCCGACATAAACCAGCCTGACGCCGGTGCCGTCGACACGCGGCGGCGGAGTGTCGGCGAACGGGCTCGGAGCCCATTCGGGCCATTGGGCCGGCTTGTGGCTGAATCGCCAGCGCATCACCTCCCAGAAGCTCTTCGGCGGCGCGCCATCGGGATCGAAGAAGCGCGTGCCATCGAAGTGATCGGTGACCGGGCCTTGGTAATAGCTCATGCGGGAGATCCAGAGGGAGGAAAGCCCGGCCGTGGCGGCAAGGCCGGCAGCGGTCGCCAGCAGGCGGCGGCGCGTGATCAACGTCATGCAGTCACGCGCCGATCAACCGAGCCGCGAGCTTGTGAAGCTTCGCCAAGCGCATCAGGGAGCCCGGTCCGGCAGGCAAACGATCGTCAACGGCTGATGGAGGGAGAAGTCTGGATTGGCGCCGGTTGTTCCGGCGGCCTTACGAAGGTTCATCACGCTCGACCCGTGTGTGGACTGGTCATCTAAGCGCGGTCGCTCGGACGGCAAGGTTTACCGGGTGTCAGATCCACCGGATCGGCGCGGTCCGCCGGCTGCGGGCAGCCTTTCGCTGTTCCTCGCGCCATTGCAGCAGGTCTTCAATCGAGGCGAGGCCGGCGCCCTTTTTCAGGTCGCGCAGGTCCTGCATCGCGGTCCGCCATTGCTCCTGCGGCTCGCCGGCTTTGCGGCGCGGCAGGACGCCGCGGGTGATGATGATCGTCTCACCGCGTTCGACCTCGTCGAGCAGCTGCTCGATCGCTGCGCGGGCATCTGCAAGCTTCACGAATTTCATGTCGAGATTAACCGGAAAGCAGCAAGTTCAGAGCGGGGCGGCCCTATAGCAGTCGTCCCGAGGTCCGGGAGCTTGTAGAACTACGGGGAGCGGCGGCGTGGGCGGCGACTTGCCGAAATTCGCCTTAAGCGGGCCTTGCGAATTCGACCGACCTGTCTCGCGATGGGACCGGAGGTCGCCTGCCCTACAAAATAATACCGTCGCTGAGGAAGGTGCCAGCCCCGCGCACGGGTGCCTTGCAGGAGGCGAAACCGCGCGCCGGCGGACCAGTCTTGCGCTTGACGCGTCGAGCGCGTATGGATCGCCGAATTCTCGAAAGGCTTGTCTTTCGATCCGCCGCCCGGTCCCAAGAGGCCGGAGGTCAACGTCCGACAGCGCGATGCGCCCTCGGGCGCCATAAGTGTTTGGTTTTGTAGGCCTTTCGCCGGAAGGCCGTCGCTGGAATTGGGCCGATGTTCGACAATCTGTCGGAAAAGCTGGGTGGCATTCTCGATCGGCTGACCGGGCGCGGTGCGCTCAGCGAGGCCGATGTCGATGCGGCGATGCGCGAAATCCGTCGCGCGCTGCTGGAAGCCGACGTCGCGCTCGAAGTGGTGCGCTCGTTCACCGAGCGGGTCCGCGAGCAGGCCGTCGGCGCCACCGTCGTCAAGTCGGTCAAGCCCGGCCAGATGGTGGTCAAGATCGTCAATGACGAGCTGATCGCCACGCTGGGGTCCGAAGTTCAGTCGATCGACCTCAACGC
>NZ_QTKI01000377.1:0-4756 GCF_010820945.1 Rhodopseudomonas sp. BR0C11 | reverse complement strand
GGGGAGTGCCGACGATCGACTGCAGGCGATCCGGTGGCTTGGGCAATCGCGAGACATCGTCGCGAGCGAACTGAGTGTTGCGGACAAGGTCAGGCGTCTGTCTAGTCTCGTCGACTCTCGTTCCGTGGTGAAGTTCGTCGCGGCGCGCGTCACTGAGGCAGTTCAGAATTACAGGCACTCGAATCTTCCTATCGCCGTGAAAGTTGCCATCCCGGCGACCCTGGCCGCCGTTCCTCTCGTTGGAGGCCAGGCCGCCGGACTGGCTGCATTCGGCGGCGCCATCGGCGTGCCGATCCTGCTTTTGGTCTTCCTCGGCGCCGCAGGGATCACGTCGATTATCGAGGCGATCATCAGGGATCCCGCGCCGCGGCCGGCCATCGCAGAGGTCATCGACATCATCATCAAGGATGAACGTCTGCGCGAGACCAGCTGGAAAATGAAGGCCGCAATGCGCGAACGTCCGGTGGACCCGGTCCGGTTCGCGACACCCCAGGAAGGAGCCGGTGTTCACGACGCACTGCTGAAGATGGATCCCTTCCAGTTCGAACGCCACGTCATGAGCTTCTTCGAGAGCGCGGGATGCAAGTCATGGGTCACCCAGAGGTCCAACGACCTCGGCGTCGATGGATTTGCAGTCCACCCGAAAGGCCTCATCGTCACACAGTGCAAACGGAACGCGCCCGACAATCGGGTCGGGCGACCCGTCGTGCAGCAGTTTAAGGGGGTCATCGAAGAGCAGAATGCCTACCACGGCTACATCGTGACGACATCGTCGTTCTCAGAAGAGGCACGGCAATCCGCGGTGTTATCGGGCCGGATAACGCTGGTTGATTCCGGCGAGTTGGTATCTTGGCACTTCGAAGCTCCTCGCTTCGATTTGTAGGTGAAGTCGTAACCCGCAGGGATACCGGTTGCTGTGTTCTGCCTGCCCCCTCAATACCGGGTCGCTGCTCTTCCCCGTTCCCTGACAGCGGCTGATCTGCAGTGTTCCCTGCGGAACGATCATCCGTGCCTGCGATTACTCAGCGGGGCGCTGATCAACGACAGGGAGAGCACATATGGCAGGCCAACTCGATGGCAAGCGCGTCGCTATTCTGGCTACCAACGGCTTCGAACAGTCGGAACTGGAAACCCCGCGTGACAAGCTGAAGGCGGCCGGAGCGCAGGTCGATATCGTCTCGCCGGAACAGGGCGAGATCAAAGGCTGGGACATGAAGGATTGGGGCCGGCCGGTGAAGGTCGACAAGCAGCTCGGCGCGGTGAAGGCCGGCGATTACGACGCGATCGTGCTGCCGGGCGGCCAGATCAATCCGGACCTGCTGCGGGTCAATCCGGACGCGCTGAAGCTGATCAAGGCGTTCTATGATGCCGGCAAGCCGGTGGCGGCGGTGTGTCACGCGCCGTGGCTCCTGATCGAAACCGGCATCGCCAAGGGCAAGCGGATGACCTCGTATCACTCGATCAAGCAGGACGTGATCAACGCCGGCGCCAAGTGGGAGGATTCCCAGGTCGTCACTGACAACGGCCTGATCACCTCGCGCAACCCGGGCGACCTTGAGGCGTTCTCGGCCAAGATTATTGAGGAGATCCGCGAGGGCAAGCATCAGCGCCGCGCGGCCTGATGCATGAACGGTGACGGCGGCGCTCAGCCGCCGTTTCGCCACGGTGATCCGCGACAGTTCCAGGATGCGAACAACGACCGCGCCGATGGGTTCATCGGCGCGGTTTTGATGCCAGAGGAGCCGCGATGGCGCGGGCCGAGCGGATCGGGAGAGGTGGAGCGCTACGGCGCCGGAAGGCGCCGCAAGCTGCCGGCTCAGAGGCTGCCGTGCCGACGCACTGCGCGGGCGCCATGCTCGGCGCGGACCGGGATCGCCTTGGCGCCGGGGATCAGTTCGATCGGCAATTCCAGCTTCTTGCCGCCCTTGCCGCCGCCGCGCAGATCGCTGCCCATTGCCATGATGGCCGAGCCCATCGCGGCCGAACCGAAAGTCACGACGAAGCCGAACAGCAGCAGACCGAGCGCGGTGCCGGGCGAGTCGTCGGCGAAGATCAGATCGCGCAGATGGCCGGGGTTGAGATACAGCAGCCCGCCGAGCAGCAAAGCCGCGATCATCACACCGATCGCCAGATTGATCGCCAGCAGGCGAAACAGCGGTTGGCCCAGCAAGGCACTCCGGCGCGGCATGATGTTCTTCCCTTCGCTAACGATGGTTCGCCAGCTTGTCGCCAGCGTCCCTGGATTCGGGGCCGACTTGTCGGGTCAGATATGGCGCTGTTGGTCCCGCCTCGCAACCGCAAGTATGAAATGGTAGATTCGCGCGGTTGTCATAGCAATACGCATCAATACGCATTCAGGTTCGGTACGCCGTCCTTTCCCTTCGCCATTTCCCTTGTTTGGAGACACGATTCAGATGTTGAAGCTGCGCCTTGCTCTCGTCACCTGCGCCCTCGGCGGCGCCCTGCTGTCCACCGCGCCGGCTGAGGCCGCCCGCTGCGGCGGCGACTTCAACAGCTTCATTGCCAGCTTCTCCGCTGATGCAGCCCAGGCCGGAATTTCCCAGGGCGTGATTTCGCAGGCGCTCGGCGGCGTCACCGAGGACCCCGGCGTGCTGGCGTTCGATCGCCGCCAGCGCGGCACCTTCAACAAGAGCTTCGAACAATACGTCTCGACCCGGGTCGGCGCCGGCCGCATCAAGGCCGGCCGCGCGATGCTGATGCGCCACGCCTCGCTGCTGTCGCGGATCGAGCGCCAGTTCGGCGTGCCGCCGCAGATCGTGGTGGCGATCTGGGGCCTGGAGACCGATTATGGCAAGGGCGACATGGGCAAGCTGCCGGTGTTCCGCGTGCTGGCGACGCTGGCGCATGATTGCCGCCGGACCGAGCTGTTCCAGGGCGAACTGCTGGCGGCGCTGCAGATCCTGCAGCGCGGCGACCTGACGCTGCGCGATATGGTCGGTGCTTACGCCGGCGAAATCGGCCAGACCCAGTTCCTGCCGTCGTCCTACATCAAGTACGGCGTCGACTACGACGGCAACGGCCACGTCAATCTGCGCCACAGTGTGCCGGACGTGCTGGCCTCGACCGCCAATCTGCTGAAGAGCGCCGGTTGGAAGGCCGGCGGCTCCTACGAAGAAGGCTCGGCGAATTTCGAAGCGATGCGCGAGTGGAATCGTGCGCTGGTGTATCGCAAGACGATCGCTTACTTCGCCGACAAGCTGATCGAGCAGTAAGCGCCCGGCAGATCCGGGCGCGGAGCACCGTCACATCGAGGTGGCGGTGCTGTTGGCCCGGACCAGCTTGTTGATCTGGTCGAGCGAGAAGTTCTGGCCGCCGATCGACAGTTTTGGCGGCGTCTGGGTGAGGTCGACGGAGTCGATCGTGCCCTGGATCTGGGTGGAGACCGTGGCGGTCTTGCCCGACGCATCGGTGGCGACGATCGACAGCTTGTAGTTGCCGTCCGGCCACTGGGTGCCGTCGTTGCCGCGGCCGTCCCATTTGAACGCCTGATCCTTGCCGGCATTGATGGTGAACTTGCCGGAATACACCGTCTGGCCGGTGTCGCTCTGAATCGAAACCTGGGCGCTGACCGGCTTGTCGGTCGACAGCGACCAGATCGCATTGCCTTTGGTCATCTGCACCTTGCTGCCATCGACGATGGCGTTGGCGCCGACCAGGCTCATCGCTTGTGTCGCCTGTGCGGTGGTTTGCAGCTGCACCAGCGAGCTGAGCGAGTCGTTGGTCTTGAGCTGCTGTTCGATGCCGGCGAACTGCACCAATTGCTGGGTGAACTGGTTGGTGTCCAGCGGGTCGGTCGGGTTCTGGTTCTTGAGCTGTGTCGTCAGCAGCGTCAGGAAGGTCTGGAAATTGTCCGCGATGCCCGGGGTCGAGCTGGTCTTGGACTTGGCGCTGTCGGCGGAGTAGTTCGGATTCGGGGCCGAGTACGGCGTAGTCGCGGTTGTGTAATCGACGGACATGCGCGTTGCTCCTCAGATTCGAATATCGACGCCGCCGCTCGCACCGAGCATGCGGCCGTAGCCGCGGCTCGCGACCGGCGTGGGCGGCAGTTCATCCTGCGAAATCACCAGCCGCTGCGACCTGCGGCCGCTCTCCTGCTGCTGGCCCTGCTGACCCGACGAGGACTGGTCACGCAGGCTGAACTGCAGGCCGCTGTCGCCGGTCTTCAAACCGGCGTCGTCGAGCGCGCGCTGCAATTGGGTCTGATCCTGGCGCAGCATCTGCAGCGTCTCAGGCTTCTCCACCGTCAGATGCGACGTCACCTGGCCGTGGCGATCGACGTCGATCCGCACGTCGATGCGGCCGAGTTCGGCCGGATCGAGACGGATGTCGAAGCGGGTCGCGCCGCCTTTGGCGCGGGTGGCGATCTCGACGGCGAGCCCTTCGACCGGCACCGGCGCGTTGGCGGCGTTGGTCGCGGTGAGCTGCGAGGCGGCCGCCGCATTGACGCCGGTGGTGGCCGCCGGCTGCAGATGCTGGGGCACCGCGACCGGCGTCTGCGGCAGCATGGTGTTGGCGTCGGCCTGCGCCTGGGCTTGCGGCAGCGCCGCGTCCGGCTTCAGGTGCGAGGCGCCGGCCTTCGGCGACGCATCGTCGCCGGCGCCAGCGAGCGCGTGGGCGAGCTTCGCCTCTCCGGCCGGCTGGCCGTCGGGCGTGGTCTGGCCGGGCTGCGGCGGCACCGGCGTTCCGGTGGTGGCGTTGGCAGTTGCCGCCTGAGCGGCTGCGGCCTGCGCGGTCG
>NZ_QTKI01000376.1:0-4765 GCF_010820945.1 Rhodopseudomonas sp. BR0C11 | reverse complement strand
TCGCACCGCCCGTCTCCGCCAGAACCTTGGTGATCGCCGCCGTCAGCGACGTCTTGCCATGGTCGACGTGACCGATCGTCCCGATGTTGCAATGCGGCTTCGTACGTTCAAACTTTGCTTTGGCCATCGTTCTCCATCCTTGTCGGCGCCAGCCTGGAAGGCGGCGAAACCGCGGCTGGTTACTGCGGAAAAGCACCCTGTTCAAGCCGGATTTTATGGGTCAATCTGGCGCGGAATGCCCCCGCAGGCCCGGATGACACCCGTGTGAATACCGGCGCCGGACCACAACAAAAACAGCAATCGGGAAACGCCATGACCGCGACCGCCGCCGCAACCTCCGCCCTCCCCCCGCAGACCCCGGCTTTGCCGGAGGCCAAGGCAGAAACCCTGGGGCTGTCGCCGCGCCGGCTGCAGGTGATGTCGGACGCCTTCAAGCGCGAGATCGACAAGGGCACCATCCCCGGCGTCACCGTTCTTGTATCGCGCAAGGGCAAAATCGGCTGGTTCGAGGCGCTGGGCCGGCAGGCGCCCGGCTCCGACGCACCGATGCGCCGCGACAGCATCTTCCGCATCTTCTCGATGACCAAGCCGATCGTCTCGATCGGCATCATGCAGCTGGTCGAAGACGGCCAGATGCTGCTTGACGATCCGCTCTCAAAGTTCATTCCCGAATTTGAGAATACCAACGTCGGCATCGTGCGCAGCGGCGAGCTCGAACTGGTGCCGCAGCAACGCCCAATCACCATCCAGGATCTGCTGCGCCACACCTCGGGCATCACCTACGACCACACCGGCGATGGCCCGATCCACAAAATGTACCGGGCCTCGCGGATCCGCAGCCGCAAGATCACCAACGAAGAACACGCCACCCTGATCGCCTCGATGCCGCTGGTGTGTCAGCCCGGCGCGGCGTGGAATTACAGCCGGTCGACCGACATCCTCGGCCGGGTGATCGAAGTGGTCGCCGGCAAGACACTCGGCGCGTTCCTCACCGAACGCATCCTGGCGCCGCTGCAGATGAGCGAGACCGGTTTCCACACCGCGGCCGACAACAAGGGCCGGCTCGCCGAGGCGTTCCCGACCGATCCGTGGACCGGCGATCCGGTGGCGCTGTTCAACATGCTGGAAAAGCCGGTGATGGAATCCGGCGGCGGCGGCCTGGTCTCGACCACGATGGACTACGCGCGGTTCTGCCAGATGCTGCTGGGCGGCGGCACGCTGGATGGGACGCGGATCATCGGCCGCAAGACGCTGGAGCTGATGGCCAGCAATCACCTCGAGCCGCACATCCCGCCGGACAACTACATCCTGCCCCCCGGCAACGGCTTCGGCCTCGGCTTCGCGGTCCGCACCCAGCCGGGCATCTCGCCCTTCCCCGGCTCGGTCGGTCAATTCTACTGGAGCGGCATCGCCGGCACGTTCTTCTGGATCGACCCCGCCGAACAGTTGTTCGCGGTGTTCATGTCGCAGGGCCCCGGCCAGCGCGAATACTTCCGGACCCTGGTACGGGATCTGGTGTACGCGGCGGTGGAGTAGCCACACCCGTATCCACTTGTCATTCCGGGGCGCTCGCGCAGCGAGCGAACCCGGAATCTCTCGTTCCTATAACCTCGGGATTCCGGGTTCGCGCTTCGCGCGCCCCGGAATGACCCAGAGGGTCAGCTGATCGTCGCGCCGCCGTCGATCACGAGGGTCTGGCCGGTGGTGAAGCTGCCGGCCTTGGAGGCGAGGAACACGGCGGCGCCGGCGATTTCGTCGGGTTCGCCGATCCGCTGCAGCGGCGAGCGCGCGGTGGAGTGCTTCAGCGTCTCGGGGTTCTCCCACAGCGCGCGGGCGAAGTCGGTCTTGATCAGGCCGGGCGCGATGCAATTGACGCGAATGTTGTGCACGCCGTACTCGCAGGCAAGGTTGCGGGCGAGCTGCATATCGGCGGCCTTGGAGATGCAGTAAGCGCCGATCACGGTCGAGCCCTTCAGGCCGCCGATCGAGGATACGATGGTGATCGAACCGTCCTTGCGCTCGATCATCTGCGGCACAACCTCGCTGATCAGCCAGTGGTTGGCGACGATGTTGTTGTCGAGGATCTTGCGGAACTGATCGTCATTGATGTCGGCCTGCGGCCCATAATACGGGTTCGACGCGGCGTTGCAGACCAGCGCGTCGATCTTGCCGAGTTTCTGGGTCGCTTCCTGCGCCAGGCGCTTCAGGTCATCCTTGCTGGAGATGTTGGCGGCCAGCGCCAGCGCGGTCCCGGCGCCATAGGTGTCGTTGATCGACTTGGCGACCGCGTCACAAGCATCCTGCTTGCGCGACGAGATCACCACCTTGGCACCATGCTCCGCCATCCGCTCGGCAATCGCCTTGCCGATGCCGCGCGACGAGCCGGTGATGACGGCGACTTTGCCGCTCAGGTCGAACAAGTTCATGTTTCTCTCCCGTTGTGATTGTTGTGAGTGGATGACTCATTCGTCATCGCGAGCGTAGCGAAGCAACCAGGTCCGTGCACTACGCTGGATCGCTTCGTCGCTTCGCTCCTCGCAATGACGGATGGCTTGGGTTCGACAATGGTGCCTAGGCCAGCTTGCTCGGCGTCG
This sequence comes from Rhodopseudomonas sp. BR0C11, assembly GCF_010820945.1. Lineage (NCBI taxonomy): Bacteria > Pseudomonadati > Pseudomonadota > Alphaproteobacteria > Hyphomicrobiales > Nitrobacteraceae > Rhodopseudomonas > Rhodopseudomonas sp. BR0C11. Next base: position 2,171 of record NZ_QTKI01000376.1, on the reverse strand, counting down.
CCAATTCAGGGCCCGCGGGCTGATGCATCGCGGCGTGCGATGGATCGGCGATCCACGGCTGCTGATTGACCATCGGAATCCGCCAGCCCTCGTGGCCGTTCGAGGCCATGTGATCAAGCCGGGTGATCGAGCAGTTGTCGATGGTGAAGGCCAGCCCCCGCTCCGGCTGATCGCGCAGCGCGACGCCGATCGCGGCCTTGATGGTACCGCCGTGCGCGACCGCAACAATGTCTTCGCCCGGATGCGCGGCGGTGATCCGCGCGATCGCGCGCTTGGTACGCTCGTACAGATCCATGAAGCTCTCGCCGTTGGGCGCGCGCTCGTCGATCGGCGCAAACCAGAAGGTGTCGAGATTGACCGGCAGCTTGGCAAAGAACGCGGCACGGTTGGTACCCTGCCAATCACCAAGATGCTGCTCGTTGAGATCGGCGTCCTGCGTGATGGCGTCGGGGCGCGGGAAACCGGCGGCGAAAATCGCTTCCGCGGTCATGTGGGTGCGCTTCAGCTTGCTGGCGTACCACACCGCGTTCTGCGGCAGCACCCGGCTGACCGCATCGAACACCACGCGATCGCTGCAGTCGCAGTCGATGTCGATCTGGCCGTAGATGTTGCCGCCGTCGCTGCGCACCGGTGCATGCCGCACCCACCACCACCGAGTCGCGGTAACGCCGACCGGCACCGAATGTTGGGCGACGAACGGTTTGTCGTTGGAAGACGGCGGCACGTTCGTCATGCGAGAAAATCCTTTCAATCCGGTCACAAGTCGCTGTACGTCAGACCTCGCATCGCCTCAAGTCACTTGTGTGTCGAACGCGCGATGTCGATCGAACGATCGTCGTTCCAATTCCGTCAAACGGCAAACACCGAAGCGATCAGCAGGGAGCAACGCATGGGCCGCCTCGAAGGCAAATCCATCATCATCACCGGCGCCGGCAGCGGCATCGGCCGCGCGGCATCGCTGCTGTTCACCAAGGAAGGCGCGCAGCTGATCGCGGTCGATCGCACCGAAGGCGTGCAGGAGACGGTCGAGCAAGTGCGCAAGGCGGGCGGCACCGCCGAAGCGGTGATGGCCGATGCAGGCTCCGAGGACGACGTGAAGGGGTTCGTCGCCAAGGCGATCGCCGCTTACGGCAAGCTCGACGGCATCTGGGCCAATGCGGGTATCAGCGGCGGGCTGGTGCCGCTGCCCGAGCAGACGCCGGAGCACTGGCAGGAAATCCTGCGCGTCAACCTGATCGGTCCGTTCCTGGCGATCAAGCACACCATGCCGCATCTGATCAAACAGGGGCACGGCGCGATCGTGTGCACCGCCTCGGTCGCGGGCCTGAAGAGCGGCGCGTCGGGCCATCCCTACGCGGCGTCGAAAGCCGGCGTGATCAGCCTGGTGCAGACCACCGCCTACTCGCTGTCAGGCACCGGCGTGCGCATCAACGCGGTGTGCCCCGGCCTGATCGAGACCGGCATGACCAAGCCGGTTTTCGACGGCGCACGCGCCCGCGGCACCGATCACAAGATCGGTCAGCTCAACCCGCTGAAGCGCGCCGGCCAGCCGCACGAACTCGCCACCATGGGCCTGTTCCTGCTCAGCGACGAAGCGTCTTACGTCAACGGTCAGGCCTTCCCGGTCGACGGCGGCCTGACCGCCTCGATGCCCTATGCGGGCAAGCCGATCTGAGACGGGATGACGAGCGGCGCAGACCGCTCCACACACGACCGTCATCCCCGCACAAGCGGGGATCCAGTATTTCAAGGCGTTCGTGATAACAATGACGCACTGGGATACTGGGTCGCCCGGACGAGCCGGGCGATGACGACCTTTTTGAAATCAAGATCGAAGTTTCGTCATTCCGGGGCGCGCGTGAAACGCGCGAACCCGGAATCTCATCGTATCAATCTCGGAATTCCGAGTTCGCCGCTGCGCGGCGCCCCGGAATGACCGGATAGAAAAAAAGGCGCGGCCGTTTCGGACCGCGCCTTCATTTTTTGGAATAGAAACTCTCGTCGCTTACTTCGCGCCCGCCTTCTGGGCGTATTCCCACGCCAGCTCCGCCATCGGCACGGTGCGGGCGGCGGATTCCTTGGCCTTGTCGGAGGCGGCGGTGCCGTCGCGGACGCGGCCGGCGATGCCCGCCAGAATGCCGGCGAGGCGGAAGGTGTTATAGGCGAGACCC
>NZ_QTKI01000375.1:0-4855 GCF_010820945.1 Rhodopseudomonas sp. BR0C11 | reverse complement strand
GTCGTCGACCGGGCTGGCCTATCGCCGCTGCGAGCTGAGCTGGATCAACGGCGACCAGATCGGCGTCACCTTCCTGCGTCTTGACCGGAAGAAGAAGCGCGCCGCGCAAGCCGAGAACGCCTGAGCGCGTCTGCGCTGCCTTAATGCTCCCGCGCCGAACCGCGCGCCGTCGTATCGTCGTCATGATCGCCGACTACCCAATGACCGCCTCCGATAGACCGTTCGGAGCCGCGTGATACAATCGATTCGCGCCGCCCGGCGCGTTCCGAGTCGGAGACCATGACCGTTCGTCCCCACAAAGCCATGGTGCTGGCCGCCGGCCTCGGCCTGCGGATGCGCCCTCTCACCGATCATATGCCGAAGCCGCTGGTGCGCGTCGCCGGCCGTCCGTTGCTCGACCACGTGCTCGACCGGCTCGCCGAAGTCGGCGTCACCGAAGCCGTCGTCAACGTCCACTATCTGCCGGATCAGATCATCGATCACGTCGCCGGGCGGACCAGCCCGCGGGTGATCATTTCGGACGAGCGCGATCAGGTGCTCGGCACCGGCGGTGCGGTGGTCAAGGCGCTGCCGCTGCTCGGCGATGCGCCGTTCTATCATCTCAATGCCGACACGATGTGGATCGACGGCGTGCGGCCGAATCTCGCGCGGCTCGCCGAAGCGTTCGATCCGGCCCGGATGGACATCCTGCTGCTGATGGCGCCGACCGCGAACAGCATCGGCTACGCGGGCAAGGGCGACTTCGCGATGAGCCCCGACGGCAGCCTGCACAAGCGCAAAGAGACCGAGGTGGTGCCGTTCGTCTATGCGGGCGCCGCGATCATGTCGCCGGCTATCTTCAAGGACGCGCCGCAGGGCGAGTTCTCGCTGACCAAGATGTTCGATCGCGCCGGCCAGCAGCATCGCCTGCACGGGCTGCGGCTCGACGGCTTGTGGATGCATGTCGGTACGCCCGACGCGGTGCCGGCGGCCGAACGGGCGTATCTCGCCAGCGTCGCCTGAGAGGTCGGCCCGCGCCGGCCACCTCCTTTCGCCGGATTTGCCGTGCCATGATGGCGGAGGCGAATCAGGACATCGATGCACCTCTTCAGCGTTCCATCTTCGGCGCCATTCTTGCGCACGACCATCGCGGCGCTGGTCGACGGCCGGCTGGTCGACGGCTTCGAGGCGCGCAGCGCGCCGGAGCGGCTCGCCGACGCCACGCTGTATCTGCCGACGCGGCGCGCCGGCCGGATGGCGCGCGAGATCTTCCTGGACGTGCTCGGCGCCGACGCCGTGCTGCTGCCGCGGATCGTCGCGCTCGGCGATATCGATGAAGATGAGCTGGCGTTTTCGCAGGCCGCATCCGGCCTCGCCGATCTTGAAATTCCGCCCGCGCTCGACGGGCTGCCGCGCCGGCTGTTGCTGGCGCAGCTGATCGCGAGCTGGGCGGCGCGGTTGAAGCCGGACGATCCAGCGCAGGCGCCTTTGGTGGTCGGCGGTCCGGCCTCGGCGCTGGCGCTCGCCGACGATCTGGCGCGTCTGATCGACGACATGTCGACCCGCGGCGTCGACTGGTCGGCACTCGAGACATTGGTGCCTGACGCGTTCGATCGCTACTGGAGCCTGACGCTCGATTTCCTCAAGATTGCCGGCCACGCCTGGCCGCAATATCTGAAGGAGACCGACCGGATCGAACCCGCGGCTCGCCGCGACCGGCTGATCGACGCCGAGGCGCAGCGGCTCGCGACCCAGCGCAGCCGGCCGGTGATTGCTGCCGGCTCGACCGGCTCGATGCCGGCGACCGCGAAGCTGCTCACCGCGATCGCGCGATTGCCTCACGGCGCGGTCGTGCTGCCCGGCCTCGATGTCGATCTCGACGCCGCCGCGTGGGATCTGATCGGCGGCAGCCGCGATCGGCAGGGCAAGCTCGTGACGCCGCCGTCGCCGAACCATCCGCAATACGCCATGCATGGCCTTCTCGACCGGATGGGCGTGACACGACGGGATGTGCAGCAGCTCGGCACGCCCGCTCGGCACGGCCGCGAACTCCTCGCATCCGAGGCGCTGCGGCCGTCATCGGCGACCGCGGTGTGGCACGACCGCCTGAAGGATGCCGAGGTCGATCGCCTGATCGGCGAAGGCACTGATGGGCTGACGCTGATCGAAGCCCCGAATTCGGAAGCCGAGGCGCTGGCGATCGCGGTGGTGCTGCGCGAGGCGCGTGAGCAGGGCAAGACTGCGGCGCTGGTGACGCCGGATCGCGCGCTAGCGCGCCGCGTCGTCGCCGCGCTCGGCCGCTGGCATCTGCCGGTTGATGATTCCGGCGGCGACTCGCTGATGGACACGCAGCCCGGCATTTTCGCGCGGCTCGCGGCTGAGACTGCGCTCGAAGGCTGCGAACCGGCGACGCTGCTGGCGCTGCTCAAGCATCCGCTGCTGCGGCTCGGACGCGCCGATCATGGCTGGCGCAGCGCGATCGAGACGCTGGAACTGGCGCTGCTGCGCGGGCCACGGCCGCCCGCCGGCTGCGACGGGCTTACCAAGGAATTCGCGATCTCCCGGGACGAGCTTGCCAAGCTGAAGCGCGGCGAGGCCAGCGCACTGCATCCGTCCGAGCCGCGCACGCGATTGTCCGAACCGAGCCTCGATGAAGCGCAGCAACTGATCGCCGAGTTCAAAGCCGCGCTCGCGCCCTTGGAGACGTTCGGACCGAGCCCGCTCGATCTGTGCGAGATCAGCGCGCGGCATCGCGACGTCTTGAAGGTGTTGACGGCCGATCATGACGGCATCGTCGAAGCGTTCGAAGGCCCGCAAGGTTCGGCACTGCTGCGGGCATTCGACGATCTCGCCGCAGTTGGACCGGCGAGCGGCGTGTTGGTCGCGGCGCGCGACTATGGCGAAGTGTTCGAGACCGCGTTCGGCGATCGCGTGGTCCGCCGTCCCGAACGTGCCGAAGCGCCGATCCGCATTTACGGTCCGCTCGAAGCGCGGCTGACGCAGCAGGATCGGGTTGTGCTCGGCGGCCTGGTCGAGGGCGTCTGGCCGCCGGCGCCGCGGATCGACCCGTGGCTGAGCCGGCCGATGCGGCATGAACTTGGGCTCGATCTGCCGGAGCGCCGCATCGGCCTGTCGGCACACGACTTCGCGCAGGCGCTCGGCGCCGACGAGGTGTTCATCACTCACGCCGCCAAGGTCGGCGGTGCGCCCGCAGTGGCGTCGCGCTTCCTGCACCGGCTCGAAGCGGTCGCCGGCGAGGATCGCTGGAAGGCGATGAATGCGCGGGGCCAGACCTATCTGGACTACACGCACGAGCTCGATCGCCCCGAGAGCGTGACGCCGATCGCGCAGCCTGCACCGAGGCCGCCACGGATCGCACGGCCGCTGAAACTGCCGGTGACGGCGATCGAGGATTGGCTGCGCGATCCGTACACGATCTACGCCAAGTACATCCTGCGCCTGTCGCCACTCGATCCGGTCGACATGCCGCTGTCGGGCGCCGATCGCGGCTCGGCGATCCATGCGGCGCTCGGCGAATTCACCGAGCGCTACCAGGAAGCTCTGCCGGACGATTCGGTGACGGCGCTGTGCCAAATTGGCGAGAAACACTTTGCACCGCTGATGGACCATGCCGAGGCGCGTGCGCTGTGGTGGCCGCGCTTCCTGCGGATCGCCACCTGGTTTGCCGCGTGGGAGCAGCAGCGCCGCACCGGCGTCGTGCAGGTGCAGGCGGAGCGCCGCGGCACGCTGATGATCCCGCTTGGTGGCGAGCGCAATTTCGAACTGTCGGCGCGCGCCGACCGGATCGAACGGCGCGACGACGGCAGCTACGCGATCCTCGACTACAAGACCGGGCATCCGCCGACCGGCAAGCAGGTGAGGATGGGGCTATCGCCGCAGCTCACACTGGAAGCGGCAATTCTGCGCGATGGTGGTTTTGCGGATATTCCGGCTGCCGCCTCAGTGAGCGAGCTCACTTACGTCAAGCTCAGCGGCAATACGCCGCCGGGCGATGAGCGCGTGCTCGAACTGAAGATCGAGCGCAAGGACGAACCACAGCACCCCGACGATGCCGCTGATGAAGCGCGCGCCAAGCTGGAAGGATTAGTCCGCCGCTTCGAGGATGAAAAGCAGCCCTATCGCTCGCTGGTGCTGTCGATGTGGTCGCAGCGCTACGGCACCTATGATGATCTGGCGCGGATCAAGGAATGGTCGGCTGCCGGCGGTCGCGGGGACGCGTCGTCATGAGCCGCGTCATTCCCAACGAAGCCCGCGCCCGGCAGGAGATCGCCTCCGATCCGTCGGCATCGGTGTTCGTCTCCGCCAATGCCGGCTCGGGCAAGACCCATGTGCTGGTGCAGCGCGTGATCCGGCTGCTGCTCGACGGCGTATCGCCTGAGCGCATCCTGTGTATCACCTTCACCAAAGCGGCCGCCGCCAACATGGCGGAGCGGGTGTTCACCACGCTCGGCCACTGGGTGAAGCTCGACGACGACGCGCTGTCCGACGCGATCCGCGCCACCGGCGTCAAGACGGTCGGACCCTCACTGCTGGCGCAGGCGCGAAAACTGTTCGCCTGCGCGCTGGAGACGCCCGGCGGGCTGAAGGTGCAGACCATCCACGCGCTGTGCACCCGGTTGCTGCAGCAGTTTCCGTTCGAGGCCAACGTGCCGGCGCGGTTCAGCGTGCTCGACGATCGCGACCAGGCCGAACTGATGCAGCGCGCCAGCCTCGACGTGCTGCTGCGCGCCGCCGCGGCGCCGGAGAGCGACGCCGGGCGTGCACTGGCGTTCGCGATGACCAGCGCCGCCGACGTCACCTTCCGCGATGTGGTGCAGGAAGCCTGCATGAGCCGCGATCGCTTAATGGCGTGGGT
>NZ_QTKI01000374.1:0-4871 GCF_010820945.1 Rhodopseudomonas sp. BR0C11 | reverse complement strand
CCGGTCTCGCCCGGCGCCACCAGCTCGACGCCGATCCGGCGTCCGCCCTCGATCTCGCGCCGCGCTTCGTCTTCGGATGGGATACGGCCGGCCCGCGCCGCGCCGCCCCGCCGCGCCAGCTCCGGCAACCGCTCCAGCGCCACACGCGCCGAGCCGAAATGATTGATCAGCGACCGAAATGTGCGAGGGCCGACATTGTCAGCCCGGATCAGCCGCAGCCAGTCGATCCGCTGCGCCTCGGTGAGAAGGTGAATCTCTTGATCGCCCACGTTAGAAAATCTTGCGCAACTATCTTAACAAAGCAACATCTGTTGATGTCTCGCGAGGTGCAGTCTTGTGATAGTTGGGTTTGAAGCTCCGGTGATATGGATCTAGAGGGTGTCTGATGCTATCTCGGCGAGAAATTAGCAAGCTTTCGAAACAGATTCACCGAAGCAATGCCTTTGAAAGGTATCGTGATTCAATCGGTGCTTTGGTTGATGAGTACCGGAGCTTCAGGACGGATCAAGCTAAGGCTGATCGCGGGCGCTTTATCAGAGATTGTCTTACTTTGTTTGGATTATTTACTGCTGCGGGTATATCAGCATTCCAGTTGCATGAAATGATACGGGTTTACGCTCCCATCAAAGCTCAGGCTGAATTCACGCAAGAATCATATGTTGCAGTTCAGCGTCCGTTTGTCGATGGAAAGAGCCTAGTAATAAGTGACAGTGTCTTCTCGGGGTACCATTTCTTCCAGGTTCACTTGGAAAATACTGGTAATACTCGTACCCAGAATGCTGAGGTGTTCACCCATTTTGAGTTCAGGGAGGACGAGGTCAATGACCCGCCTCCTGCCGGAAGGGTGAGGCCGGCGCATAGCTCTTTGGACCCAGAGCTGGTATTTAATTCGATAAAGGATAATTTCCCGGCTCAGCCTATATCTCTCGCCGCGAAAGGTATTGTGCCTATAAATGTTGGAGGAATTCCGACTGGCGCGATGATCAAAATGGCCAAGAACAGGGCGGAAGGATACGTTTACGGACTGGTCAGATACAATGATGGCTTCGCTGGGACTCCAAGGCGAATCTCCAAATTCTGCTACGCGGTAGTTCCGCTTTTAGATGCAGACGGAAAACTCGACGTGAAATATGGACTGTGTTGGCACTGGAATTGTGCAGATGAGGAATGCGAAAACGACAAGAGCCGGTACTTTCTTAGGATGGCGCAGAATAGAGCTAGAGGGCAAGGGCTCCCGCCGCCACCGGGGGACTCAAAATAGAATGCGTTCTTTTATCTAAACGAGAATTCTCAGTTACTTCTTCTGCCCGATCTTGCTCTCGGTGCCGGCCTGCAGCCGCATGATGTTTTCGCGGTGCATCCAGAACAGCAGCAGCGTCAGCACCGCGAACAGCGAGGCGAGGGCGTCGTGCCCGAACCACCACAGGAAGATCGGGGTGACGAAGCTCGCGACCAGCGCGGACAGCGATGAGTAGCGCGAGGTGAAGGCGGTCGCGAGCCACATCAGGCAGAACACGATCGCGGCAGGCCAGAACAGTCCGATCAGCACGCCGATATAGACGGCGACTCCTTTGCCACCTTTGAACTTCAGCCACACCGGAAACAGATGGCCGAGGAAGGCGCCGAGCGCCGCCAGCATCGCGGCGTTGGCGGCGACCGCGTCGGTGCCGGAGGCGAGATAGGCGGCGAGGATCACCGCGGCGGTGCCCTTCAGCGCATCGAGCAGCAGGGTCGCGGCGGCGAGGCCCTTGCGGCCGGTTCGCAGCACGTTGGTGGCGCCGATATTGCCGGAGCCGATCGAGCGCAGATCCTGGGTACCGGCGATCTTGGTGAGGATCAGGCCGAACGGGATCGAGCCGAACAGATAACCAATCACCAGCGCGGCGATGTAGATCCCGATCATCACAACTCTCCAAACACTTTAGCGCGGCAATAAAGTCAGACTCTCCCCGTCATTGCGAGGAGCGAAGCGACGAAGCAATCCAATTCCGTGCTCGGCATTTCTGGATTGCTTCGCTGCGCTCGCAATGACGGATCGAAAGGCCTAGTTCAAGCGGCTGACTCAACCAGCCTTCGAATCTCACACATGCTCATAGACGGTGCGTCCGCCGACGATGGTGCGGGTCACACGGCCGGAGAACCGCGCTTCGTCGAACGGCGTATTCTTGCACTTCGATTTCAGTTCGTCCGGATCGACCAGCCACGGCACGTCCGGATCGATCACGATCAGGTCTGCGGGGCTGCCTCCGCGCAGCGTGCCGCCGGGCAGGCCGAGCAGTTCGGCCGGGCGGGTCGACATCGCGCGGATCAGGCTCAAGAAGTCCAGTTCGCCGGCGTGCACCAGCCGGAGTCCGGCCGGCAGCATCGTCTCCAGCCCGATCGCGCCGGCGGCGGCTTCGGCGAACGGCAGCCGCTTGACCTCAACGTCCTGCGGATTGTGATCCGACATCACCACGTCGATCAGCCCGGAGGCGATCGCCGCGATCAGCGCCTTGCGGTCGGCTTCGGTGCGCAGCGGCGGCGCCAGCTTGAGGAAGGTGCGATACGGCCCGATGTCGTTCTCGTTGAGCGCGACGTGATTGATCGAAACCGACGCCGACACCGGCAGGCCAAGGTCGCGGGCGCGCTGCAGGATCTCCAGAGACTCGATGCAGCTCAGCGACGCAGCGTGGTAGCGGCCGCCGGTCAGCATCACCAGGCGAATGTCGCGCTCGAGCATCACCGTCTCGGCAGCGTTGGGGATGCCGGCGAGGCCGAGCCGAGTGGCGAACTCCCCCTCGTTCATCACGCCTTCGCCGACCAGGTCGGGGTCCTCGGTGTGATGCACAATCAGCGCATCGAAATCGCGCGCGTAAGTCAGCGCCCGGCGCATCACCTGCGCGTTGGTGATGCTGAGGTCGCCGTCGCTGAACGCCACCGCGCCGGCGGCCTTCAACAGACCGATCTCGGTCATCTCCGCACCGGCCAGACCCTTGGTGACGGCCGCCATCGGATGGATGTTGACGATCGCGGTGTCGCGGGCGCGGCGCATCACGAAGTCGACCGTCGCCGAATTGTCGATCACCGGGTTGGTGTTGGGCTGGCAGACGATGGTGGTGATGCCGCCGGCGGCCGCGGCCTGGCTGGCGGATGCGAAGGTCTCGCGGTGGCTAGCGCCGGGTTCGCCGACGAAGGCGCGCATGTCGACCAGACCGGGCGCGACCACCATGCCGGCGCAATTGACGATGTCGGTGCCTTCAGGGACGCCGGCAGCACCGATGCCGCGACGGGCATCGCGGATCACGCCGTCGGCGATCAGCACGTCGCCGATGCCGTCGAAGTCGCGTGAGGGGTCGATCAGGCGTGCGTTGGCGAGCAGGATCGGGCGGCGATCGGTCAGCATGTTGTTTCCCGTTCCGGCATCAGGCGTTCGGCAGATTGCGGGCGAGCGCTTCGAGCACCGCCATGCGCACCGCCACACCCATTTCGACTTGTTCGCGGATCACCGACTGGGCGCCGTCGGCGACGATCGAGTCGATCTCGACGCCGCGGTTCATCGGGCCCGGGTGCATCACCAGCGCGTCCGGCTTGGCGTATGACAGCTTCTTCTGGTCGAGCCCGAAATAGTTGAAGTACTCGGCCGAGGACGGCACGAACGAGCCGTTCATGCGCTCGCGCTGCAGCCGCAGCATCATCACGATGTCGGCGCCGTCGAGCCCTTCGCGCATGTCGCGAGCCACCTCGACGCCCATCCGTTCGATGCCGGCCGGCAGCAGCGTGGAGGGAGCGACGACGCGGACGCGGGCGCCCATGGTGTTCAGCAGCAGAATGTTGGAGCGGGCGACGCGCGAATGCATCACGTCACCGCAGATCGCCACCACCAGCCCTTCGAGCCGGCCCTTGTTGCGGCGGATCGTCAGCGCGTCGAGCAGCGCTTGGGTCGGATGCTCATGGGCGCCGTCGCCGGCGTTGATCACCGAGCCGTCGACCTTGCGGGCCAGCAGTTCCACGGCGCCGGAGGCGTGATGCCGGACCACCAGGATGTCCGGGTGCATCGCGTTCAGCGTCACCGCGGTGTCCATCAGGGTCTCGCCCTTGCGCATCGACGATGATGACACGCTCATGTTCATCACGTCGGCGCCGAGGCGCTTGCCGGCGATCTCGAACGACGACTGCGTCCGGGTCGAGGCCTCGAAGAACAGATTGACCTGGGTGCGGCCGCGCAAACTGGTGCGCTTTTTGTCGACCTGCCGGTTGAGCTCGACATACTCCTCGGAGAGGTCGAGCAGGCCGGAAATGTCGGCGGCGGAAAGCCCTTCGATTCCCAGCAGATGCCGGTGACCGAGGACGAAAGTCGATTTTGGGGCGGGGGTCATTAAAGCAAGAGCTATAGGGAGAGTTGGAAAGCCGGGCAAGCGCCAACGGGGCGCGGCGCGGAATAATCCCCCGGCGTTGTGGAACAGCCGGCATTTCGGCCTTGCGGCGTGTCACACGGGCGTGCGGTTGGTCGAAAGTCGGAAGCTCTGGTAAAGCGGTCCGGCGCTTTCCGTGCCCAGTCAGGAGCTCCCATGCCGACGCTTGCGACCGCGCTGCTCGACGCCCTCAAGGATCACGGGGCCCGGGAAATCTTCGGCATCCCCGGCGATTTCGTGCTGCCGTTTTTCAAGGTGATCGAGGAAAGCGGCACGCTGCCGTATTTCACCCTGAGCCACGAGCCGGCGGTGGGCTTCGCGGCCGATGCGGCGTCGCGCTATCGCGGCAGTATCGGCGTCGCGGTGGTGACTTACGGGGCCGGCGCGTTCAACCTCGTCAACTCGATCGCCGGCGCCTATGCGGAGCGCTCGCCGGTGGTGGTGATCGCCGGTGCGCCCTGCGCCCGCGAGCCCACCAGC